>NZ_BFAG01000003.1:300000-401487 GCF_002897375.1 Deinococcus aerius
CCACCTTGCCCCCCGCCGTCTTCGCGGAGGGCGCCGCCGAGGCGTACAAGCACGGCCTGATCGCCGACCCGACCCTGCTGCCCCGCGTCCTGTCCCCCGACTTCCGCCCGGGTGGGCCGGGCCTGGAGGACACCCTCGCCGACGCCATCGCCGTGAAGGCCGGCGTGGTGACGCGCGACCTGACGGAGCGGGGCGAGCGGGCCTTCCTGAACTTCGGGCACACGCTGGCGCACGCGCTGGAAGCGGTGACGGATCACGGCGTCACCCACGGTGAGGCGGTCGGGTACGGGATGCACTACGCGGCCCTTCTCAGCCGTGCCCTCGGCGGGGCGGACCTGACCCGGCACACCCTCGCCTTCCTCGGCTGGCAAAACCCCCAGCCCCTCCCCTCCCTCACCTTCGAGGACGTGTGGCCCTACATGGCCCGCGACAAGAAGGCCGACTCGGAGGGCGTGCGCTTCGTGCTGCTGCATGATCTGGCCCGGCCCTACCTGGCGCGGGTGCCGGGAGAGGTGCTGCGGCGGGAGTTCGGGGTGTGGCGCGAAGACGTGGCGGCCAGGGTGCCGCCTGTGGGGTACGGTGGGGCATGATCACCCACCTCGCTTTCCTCTTCCGGCGTGACTTGTCCCGGCTGCGCGAGGAGGTGGAGCTGTACCCGGACGACGCCTCGCTGTGGCGGGTGGCGCCGGGCATTACGAACTCGGGAGGGACCCTGACCCTGCATCTGGCGGGCAACCTGCGCTGGTTCATCGGGCAGGAACTGGGGAGCGTCCCCTACGTCCGCGACCGGGCCGCCGAGTTCAGCCGCCGGGATCTCCCGCGCGCCGACCTGCTGCGTGAGGTTCAGGCCACGGAGGAGGCCGTCCAGGCAGCGCTGGCTGGGCTGGACGAGGCCGCCCTGAGACGCCCGCCCCCATCCTCCTTCCCCGGCGGTCCCGGGAGCGCGGACACCGCCTTCATGCTGCTGTCGCTCTCGGTTCACCTGAGCTGGCACCTGGGCCAGATCAACTATCACCGCCGCCTGCTGGCCTCACCGTCCTGACCCGCCCTCCTGCCGGGGCGCGGCCTGTTACGCTGCCCCCATGCTGCTCGTCCTGAACGGCCCCAACCTCAACCGCCTCGGCCTGCGCGAGCCGGGCGTGTACGGCACGCAGACGCTCGAAGACCTGGAACGCCTGTGCGAAGGCTGGGGCGCCGAACTCGGCGTGACCGTCACCTGCCGCCAGAGCAACTACGAGGGCCAACTGCTGGAGTGGATTCAGGACGCCGACGAGCACGGCTTCACCGGGATCGTGCTCAATCCCGGGGCGCTGACCCATTATTCCTACGCCCTGCGGGACGCCATCGCCGGGCAACCCCTCCCCGTCGTCGAGGTCCATATCAGCAACGTGGACGCCCGCGAGGAATTCCGGCACAAATCGGTGACGGCGGCGGTCTGCAAGGGCAAAATCAGCGGCCTGGGCTTCCTGGGCTACCGCCTGGCGATGGAGGCCCTGACAGAGGGCGGCGCGTGAGCTGGCAGCCCTACGCGGCGAGGCCGGACAGCACGGTTACCGGCACACTCCTCCAGTGGGAGGGGGTGGGGGACGCGAACCACGCCCCGCGCACCCTGCTCGCCTGGCTGCCGCCTTCCTACGCGGACGAGCCGGAGCGCCACTACCCGGTCGTCTATTTCCACGACGGGCAGAACGTCTTCGACACGGCGACGAGCTACAGCGGCGAGTGGGAGGCCGACGAGACGCTGACCCGGCTGGCGGCGGAGGGAATCGAGGCCATCGCCGTCGGCATCCCCAACGGTGGCGAGCGGCGCTTCCACGAGTACAGCGCCGCGCCCAACCCGGAGTTGCCAGAGACGCTGGGCGGGGGCGGCGCGGACGACTACATCCGCTTCCTGGTCAACACCGTCAAGCCGCTGGTGGACAGCCACTTCCGCACCCTCCGAGGCCCGGAGAACACGGTCGTCATCGGCTCCAGCATGGGCGGCCTGGTCAGCCTGCACACCCTGCTCACCCGCCCGGACGTGTTCGGCCACGCCGGGGTGATGAGCCCGGCCTTCTGGACGGCTCCGGTCGAATCCTTCACCCGCGTGCAGACCAGCCCCACCCCCACGGGGCGCATCTGGCTCGACATCGGCGGGCGGGAAGGCCCCGACGAGCCCGAGCGGATGCGCTCCTACTGGCAGGACGCCCACGCCATGCGCGACCTGCTGCTGGAAAAGGGCATGGGCGAGAGATTGCGCTTCGTCGCGGACCCGGAGGGCAGGCACCACGAGAGCGCGTGGGCAGCAAGGTTGCCGGGGGCGCTCAGGTTTTTGCTGGGGGGCGGGCGAAATGGCGAGCGGTTTGAGCAACAAACTCACCGGGCAGATTGGGGAATTTCTGGTCTGCGCCGAACTGGGAAGGCAACTGAATTTGATTGCCACCCCCTTCGCCGGGAACGTTCCTGCCTTCGACCTGCTGGTGGCGGACGAGCAGTGTCGGTCCATCCCCATTCAGGTCAAGGCGGCGAGGGGACCTCAGTGGTTATCTCCTGCCAACAATTGGATCAATCTGGAGGTTGTCGGCAACAGGCAGGTAGACCATGGCGACCGGAAGCTCGATCACCCGAACCTGATCTACGTGTTCGTGGCTCTCGCAGAGAAAAACGCCGTACAAGCACAGGAGAGCACCAAAGATCGCTTTTTTGTCCTGACGCAACAGGACGTGCAGAACATCATGGCTCCTGCATACCGGGCGTACATGGAAGGCCGTAAGGTCCCCTGGTGTCGCCCGCGCAACCCCGCCTCTTTCGATGCGCGCTTGAACGCTTCTCAAATGGAGGGGTTCGAGAACAACTGGGACCTTGTTCGGCGCCAGCTTGAGGCCCAGACACCGCCCTCATTGCCCTTGCCCCCCACCCCACCCCTCTGATACCCTTACCTTTAGTGTCTCGCGCTTGGTAGGGCCGAGGCGACCGGGAGGCACCCGGAGGCGCACGCCTGAGCTTTCCCCCGAGCGGGGCGGGGCGCACTCGAAGCCAAATCCCCTTACTGGAGTTTCACGGTGAAAACCTTTGTTCCCAAGAACGACGAGCAGAACTGGGTCGTGGTGGACGCGGCGAACGTGCCGCTGGGCCGCCTCGCCACGCTGATCGCCAGCCGCATCCGCGGCAAGCACCGCCCCGACTTCACGCCCAACATCATCCAGGGCGACTTCGTGGTGGTGCTGAACGCCGAGAAGGTCGTGCTGACCGGCGGCAAGCTCGACGGCAAGATCTACACCCGCTACACGGGCTACCAGGGCGGCCTCAAGACTGAGACCGCGCGCGAGGCGCTGAAGAAGCACCCCGAGCGCGTGATCGAGCACGCGGTGTTTGGCATGCTGCCCAAGGGCCGCCAGGGCCGCGCGATGCATAGCCGCCTGAAGGTCTACGCGGGCGAGACGCACCCGCACGCCGCCCAGAAGCCCCAGAAACTCGAGGTCCGGTAAATATGGCTACCCCTGAACAGTTCTACGGCACGGGCCGCCGCAAGGCCGCCGTCGCCCGTGTGTTCCTGCGCCCCGGCGAAGGCCGCATTGTTGTTAACGGCAAGGAGTTCCAGGTCTACTTCCGCGGCCTGCTGCGCGCCGTCCACGCCCTCCAGGCGTTTCGCGAGACGGGCACCGCCGGGCGCTACGACGTGATCATCACCGTGGCGGGCGGCGGCCCCAGCGGTCAGGCCGACGCGATCAAGCTGGGCATTGCCCGCGCGCTGCTGAAGGTCAACCCCGACTTCCGCGCGCAGCTCAAGCCCCGCGGCCTGCTCACGCGCGACCCCCGCGAGGTCGAGCGCAAGAAGTACGGCCTGAAAAAGGCCCGCAAGGCCCCGCAGTTCAGCAAGCGCTGAGCCCAGTTCGACCTCAAGTCCCCTCCCGTCTGGAGGGGGCTTCTTGTTGGCCCCGGTGAACACCCTAGACTCGCGGGGATGACGGGTCAGGCGAGGGACAGGGCGCGGGGGGAAGAGGCGGCCACGAGCCGGGAGAGGCCCCTGGTGGACCTGCGTGGGGTCGCCGTCCGGGCGGGTGGACGGACCCTGTTGGAGGACGTGACGCTGCGGCTCCTTCCGGGTGAGGCGCTGCGGTTGAGCGGGCCCAACGGCGGCGGCAAGACCACGTTGCTGCGGCTGCTGGCGGGCGAGGTGGCGCCCGTGCAGGGCGAGCGGATGTACGGGCTGGGCGGCAGGATCAGCCGGGCGGCGGTGCGGGCGCGGCGCACCCTCTCGGTCGTCGGCCCCGACGCCGAGGCCTTCTACCTGACGCGGGACTGGGCACAGACCGTGCGGGATGTGCTGCTGGCGGCCTTCGAAGGAGACACCTTGCGACTGTGGGAGCCCACGCCGGAAGCGCTGGGGCGCCTGGAGGAGGTCGCGGCCCTGACCGACCTCACGCCGCTGCTGGACCGTGATTTCCGCACCCTCAGCCACGGGCAGAGGCGCCGCGCCGTGCTGGGCCGCGCGCTGATGCCCCGCCCGGAGGCCCTGCTGCTCGACGAGTTCACGGATGGGCTGAGTGCCGGGGCGCGCGAGGGGCTGGGGCGGGTGCTGCGGGACGTTCACGCCTCGGGGGTCGCCGTCGTCCTCGCGACCCACCGCCCGGAGGAGGCGCCGGGGCTGCCCTGGCGCACCCTGCGGGTGGAGGGGGGCCGTGTGCTGAACGGGGAACCGGAGCGGGGGAACACCCTTTCAGGCATCACCCTGCCCCCACCGCCCGGCTCGGGTGACCTCGTGCGGCTGCGGGACGTGCGGGTGTACCGCAATGGGCATCTGGCGCTCGGCCCGCTCTCGTGGACCTGGGCGGCGGGGCAGCACTGGCTGGTGACCGGGGAGAACGGCAGCGGCAAGAGCACGCTCGCGCGCCTGATCGCCGGGGAACTCCACCCCGCGCTGGGGGGGACGGTGGAGCGCCCCTTCCTGCGCCGCGACCTGCTGACCGAACGCCGCCGCACGGTCGGCCTCGTCGGGGCGGAGGTCGGCGTTCGGCAGCGGCGCGAGTGGACGGGCCGGGAGGTGATCGGCAGCGCGTGGGGCGGCACGGAGGGGTTCGCGTCTGGCCTCCCGCCCGAGCAGGCGGCGCGGGTGGAGCACTTGGCCGCGCACCTCGACGTGACGGACCTGCTGGACCGCAGCGCCGATACGCTCTCCCAGGGACAGCTCCGGCGCCTGCTGCTGGCCCGTGCCGCCGCGCATGCACCCCGCCTCCTCCTCCTCGACGAGGGGCTGGACTTTCTGGACGCGGATTCCCGCGCCCGCTTCCTGGCGCTGCTGCCGGACCTTGCGCGGGGCGGCACCCACGTTATGGTGATCGCCCACCGGGCCGCGGACGCGCCACCGGGGCTGACCCACCACCTCCACCTGGAGGGCGGGCGGGTGGCCGCCGGGGGGCCGCTCTAGCCCAGCCCCTCCAGCCGGTCGGCGAGCGCGTTCAGGTACTCCCCGAGCGCCCCCGGCGAGGCCACCTGCTCGTGCGCGTGCGGGGCGAGCAGGGGCAGGGTGCCGACCTGGACCGCGTGCCCGGCGAGTTCCAGCATCGCCTCGTCGTTGTCGCTGTCCCCGAAGGCGACGGTGCGCTCCAGCGGAATGCCCAGGGCCTCGGCGATCAGGGCGAGGGCGGCCCCCTTGTGCGCGCCCACGGGCGTGACCGTCAGGAACTGGGTGTACGGCGGCTGCGCGCCCGTCAGCACGAGGTGGGGGTGGCTCTGGCGCAAGCGGGCGGCGAGGTCCGCGACGCCCGGGTGGTAGAGGCCCACCTTCAGCACGCCCTCGCGCGGGGCCTCCGCGAGCGGGCGGAAGCTGCGGGCGAGCATCCAGGGCTCCGGCTCCCGCCCGGGCGGGAGGTCGATGTACAGGGTATCCGGGGTGAACACGACCACCCGGGCGTCCTCCAGCTCGTGGGCCAGCACCGCCTCCAGCTCGGCGGGCGTGAAGCGGGCCTCCGCGTGCAGCTCGCCGCCGATCTCGATACGTCCGCCGTTGTTGGTGGCGACCGCGTCGGGCTGCATGGCCTCGCGCACGGGCCGGGGCGGCGTGTCGCGCCCGGTGATAATCGCCAGCCGCACGCCCAGCCCCCGCAGCCGGGAGAGCGCCCCCGCCGTCGCCTCGGGCAACTCGCGGCCCTGGTCGGGGATCAGCGTGCCGTCGAGGTCGAAAGCGAGCAGCAGGGGCAGGTCGGCGGGGGGCGCTTTGGCAGGACTCGGGCGGCTCGTCACGGGCGGCAGCCTAGCAGGCGGGAGGCGGGGCAAAGGAAAACCGCCCACCTGTTCGGGCGGGCGGGGGGCGCGGCGGGGGTTACTCGCCGAGCGTCTCGACGGGCGTGAAATCGCTCTGGGCCTCGGTGGCCGTCTCGGCGGCATTCGCCGCCGCCTTCGCCTGGTTGGCGCGGGCGGCGTCCTTCATCACGCGGCTGCGGTCGCTCTTGATGCGGGCGGCCTTGCCGCGCAGCTCGCGCAGGTAGTACAGCTTGGCGCGGCGCACCTTGCCGCGCTCCAGCACGGTGACGCGGGCGATCAAGGGGCTGCTGAAGGGGAACACACGCTCCACGCCCTCGCCGAAGGAAATCTTGCGGACGGTGAAGCTCCTGCGGCTGCCCGTGCCGTTGATGGCGATGACCACGCCCTCAAAGGCCTGGTTGCGGGTGCGGTTGCCCTCGACCACCTTCGTCTCGACGCGCACGGTGTCGCCGGGCTGGAACTCGGGGTGCTCAGTCTTGATGTGGGGCTGCTCGACGGCGCGCAGGATGGCCCCACGGTTCACTTTCACGGTGCTCTGCATCTCTTTCTCCTTTGCCAGCGGACCACCCCACGTCCCGGCTGCACCGGGCAGAGGCGTTCTTGGCCATCTGTACGCACCCGCCTGAACGCGGGGCAGACCTTGGGAGTATACGCGGGCCGGGCGCAGCGCTCAAGGGGTCGGGTCGGGACGTGTGTTACTTTTTTCACCCTTCACCTCGGGCAACATGGCGTGCGTGCGTGAGTCTGCCAAGAAGAGGGACGCCCTGCTGGCCGGTGCCCAACTGGCCGTGAGGGAGCAGCGCCGCCGGGTGGCCGAGGTGCGGGCGCGCGAGCATGTCGGGGCGGCGGGCTGGGCCCAGACGAGCACCCTGGAGCAGATCATCCGCGCGGGGCGCGAGGGGCTAGCCGCGACCGACACCCTGCGCCAGCTCGTGCGCCTGACAAGCGAACAGGTGCGCGCCCTGCCGCTGGCCGCCGAGCAGGAACGCGAGGAACACGCCCGCGCCCTCTCCGAGATCGTGCGGAGCGGCGA
Source organism: Deinococcus aerius (assembly GCF_002897375.1). Classification (NCBI taxonomy): domain Bacteria; kingdom Thermotogati; phylum Deinococcota; class Deinococci; order Deinococcales; family Deinococcaceae; genus Deinococcus; species Deinococcus aerius. The sequence goes on from NZ_BFAG01000003.1 coordinate 307,277, forward strand.
GACGCAGATCACGGCCGCCGAGGCGCTCGAAGAGCTGATCTGCCAGGCGCTGGAGGAGGTCGCGCGCACGTCCGTGGACGAGGTCAACGTCCGGACCCTGCGGCAGATCCACGGCTGGGTGCGGGAGCAGATGGTCGCGCTGAACACCATCATCGAGGCCGCCCAGGCGCAGGCCGACACGCTGGAGCAGGTCGCCCGGCTGGACCGCCTGAACGCTGAGTACCAGAGCCGGGTGGACGCCCTGCGCAAGCTCGGGGCCGAGGAGGAGGCGCACGCCCTGGCCGTTGAGGGGGAACGCATCGTGGAGCGGTTGGCCGAACTCGACGCGGCGGGTCCCCATCAGCTCGGCGCCCTGACCCGCATCGGCGAGGCGGTGGCCGAACAGGTGACCGAGACGGGCACCTCCAGAGACGAGCAGGCCGAGGCCCTCGACGACCTCGCCCACGCGGCGAGCGAGAAGGCGCAGGAGTTGCGCGAGGGGTGATACGAACTTGCGGTGAGTCGAAGACGAGGGGCGAGCGGAGCGAGTGGCAAAGAAGACCGGCTGGCGGCGATGGAAGACCCTATGGCGCTTTCCCGGATGTTCTGGAATCAGAGCAAGTCGGTATGAGCCCCGCTCCCGCAAGGCGGCGTCCGGAGGCGACGGACGACCAGCGCGCAGGGACGCACTCACCACTCCAGCTGGTCAATCCGCCGCGAATCTCGGCCCCCGGCACGGTGAGGGTCTCATGGGGGGCGTACAATCCGGGACGTGAGAGACGCTCCGTTTGGCGTGCTGGACCTGGGGCTGCTCCCCTACCGGGAGGCGTGGGACGTGCAGCATGAGCACCACGCGCGGGTGGCGGCGGGCGGGCGGCCCACGCTGCTCCTCGTCGAACACCCCCCCGTGCTCACGCTGGGCCGCAAGGCGAAGGAGGGCACGAACATCATCGTGACGCGCGAGTACCTCGCCGCCCAGGGCATCGAGGTGCTGGAGGTCGAGCGCGGCGGTGACGTGACGTACCACGGCCCCGGCCAGCTCGTCGCCTACGCGATCTTTCCGGTCGGAAGGCGGGTGCAGGACTTCCTGCGGTTGCTGGAGGGCGCGACCATTGAGGCGCTGCGGGAACTCGGTCTGCCCGACGCGCGGCCCAACCCCGGCTACGCGGGCGTGTACGTGGACCCGCGCGAGATCAACGGACGCGAGTACGAGCAGAAGATCGCGTCCTTCGGCGTGGCGGTGCAGCGGAACGTCGCCCTGCACGGCCTCGCGCTCAACGTCACGACCAACCTTGGGCACTTCGACCTCATTGTCCCGTGTGGCCTCTCGGGCACGCAGATGACGAGCATTGAGCGCGAGTACGAGTTGCGCGGCATTCACCGCAGGGCCAGCGTGAACGAGGCCAAGCACGCCCTCACCCGCGCCTTTCACACCACCTTCGAGACCTACGACTGGACGCTCCCGGAACCCGCCGGGGCCGCCCCCGCCGTCACAGGGAGCCACGCATGACCCAGCCCAACCCGGAACCCCGTTTCATCAAGAACGGCATCTACCGCAAGGACAGTGTTCCCGTCCGCGACAAGAAGCCCGAGTGGCTCAAGGTCACCATCCCGACCGGGCAGGTGTACGGCGAGGTCCGCAAGATCGTCAAGGAACACCGGCTGCACACCGTCTGCGAGGAGGCGATGTGCCCCAACATCGGCGAGTGCTGGAGCCGCGGCACCGCCACCTTCATGCTGATGGGCCACATCTGCACCCGCGCCTGCCGCTTCTGCGCGGTGGACACCGGCAACCCGATGGGCAAGCTCGACCTCGACGAGCCCGCCAGCGTGGCCGACTCTGTGCGCCTGATGGGCCTGAAGTACGTCGTGCTGACCTCCGTGGACCGCGACGACCTGCCCGACGGCGGGGCGTACCACTTCGCCAAGACCGTTCAGGCGATCAAGCGCGTGAACCCCGAAACACGCGTGGAGGCGCTGACGCCCGACTTCGGCGGCAACCCGCACTGCGTGGACCTCGTGCTGGAAAGCGGCGTGGACGTGTACGCCCAGAACCTGGAGACGGTGCGCCGCCTGACCCACCCGGTGCGCGACATCCGCGCAAGTTACGAGCGCACCCTGGGCGTCCTCGCGCACGCCAAGAAGAGCCGCCCCGACGTTATTACCAAGACGAGCATCATGCTGGGCCTGGGCGAGACGCGCGAGGAGCTGCGCGAGGCGATGGCCGACTGCCGGGCGCACGGCGTGGACGTGCTCACCTTCGGCCAGTACCTGCGCCCCACCATGCACCACCTGCCCGTCGAACGCTACGTCTCCCCCGCCGAGTTCGATGAGATTCGGGAAGAGGGGATGGCGATGGGCTTCCTGGAGGTCGTCGCCGGTCCGCTGGTCCGCTCCTCGTACAAGGCCGAGCAGATCGTGATGGACAAGCCCGGGAATCTGCCTGACCACCTCGCCCATCTGGAGGGTGGGGAGCAGCTCAACCTGATCTAAGACCGGGAAGCTGGAGGGGCTGAGGCTGCATGCCTCAGCCCCTTCGCTCTGCCTGTCGCCCCATGGAGCAGCAACCAGAACGCGAAGAACCCGCAACCAGGGTGGCTGCGGGTTCTCTTTGGTACGGAAGGGCAGATTTGAACTGCCGACCTCACGCTTATCAGGCGTGCGCTCTAACCAACTGAGCTACTCCCGTGTCCTTTTTTTCGCACCGCCTTGGCGGGCGGGAGTCAATGTAGCAGGGGGTGCCGGGAGTGTCAACGCCCACACGAAGAAAGGCCGCCACCCCCGGCGAGATCAACTCCCGGTGACCTGAACTCCGCGCCAGAAGGCGACCCTCCCCGCGATCTGCCGCGCGGCCTCCTTGGGCTCGGGGTAGAACCAGGCGGCGTCCGCGTTCTCCTGGCCGTCCACACGCAGGGTGTAGTACGACGCAGTGCCCTTCCAGGGGCAGACGGTGTGGGTCGGGCTCGCCTGCAGATACTCCGACCTCACGCTCTGGCGGGGGAAATAATGATTGCCCTCCACGACCACCGTGTCGTCGGACTCGGCGATGACCTGGCCGTTCCAGATGGCTTTCATACCCCACTGTACCGCCGATGATCAGAAATAAACCGTCAGTCAATTGACAGGCGAGTGCGAGTGGCCTTCCAATGAGCAGGAAATGAAACGTTTCCAGAAGGTGGGGCGCAGCGGCGCCCTGGCAGCCTTGACGTTATCCCTGTCCGCCTGCGGCGTCTTCAAGGCTCCCGAGCCGGGGGGCAACGCCCGCGCCTGGCAGGACGAGGTGATCTACTTCGCCATGACCGACCGTTTCGCCAACGGGAACACGGCGAACGACAACGGCCCGAACCGCAACGAGGGCGACCGCGCCGACAGGACCAACCCCCTCGCCTGGCACGGCGGCGACTTCGCGGGGCTGAAGGCGAAGATCGAGGAGGGCTATTTCAAGCGCATGGGCTTCACCGCGATCTGGATCAGCCCGGTGGTCCTGCAGGTTCCGGCCATCGCGGGGCCGAAGACGGGGCCGAACAAGGACAAGCTCTTCGCGGGCTACCACGGCTACTGGGCCGAGGACTTCTTCAAGGTCGACCCGCACTTCGGCACGCTGGACGAGTACAAGGCACTGGTCCAGACGGCGCACCGGAACAACATCAAGATCATTCAGGACATCGTGGTCAATCACGCGGGGTACGACTCGACGCTGACGAAGACGCACCCGGAGTGGTTCCATACCGACAACCCGGACGGCAATCCGGCGACGAACGACGGTGATTGCCAGAAGTCGGCAAACAAGGACCAGGACTGCCCCCTGGCCGGGCTGCCCGACTTCAAGCAGGAGTTGCCGGAGGTCACGAAGTATCTCAACGACTTCGTGAATTACTGGCGCAATGAAACGGGCATCGACGGGCTGCGGATCGACACGATGAAGCATGTGCCCGACAGCTACTGGAAACAGTTTTTCGCGGCGGGCGGGCCGGGGGACCCCTCCAAGATCTGGTCGGTCGGCGAGGTGTTCAACGGCGACCCGAATTTCCTGGCGCACTACATGAACGACCTGGGCTCGCCCAGCGTGTTCGACTTCGCGCTGTACTTCGCCATCAAGGACCAGTTGTCGAGCGCGGGCGGCGATCTGGGGCGGGTGGCCGACGTGTTCGCGCGGGACGGCGTGTACCAGGACCCCACGCGTCTGACGACCTTTGTGGACAACCACGACGTGCGCCGCTTCGTGAGCGAGGTGCAGGAGCGCGGCGGGACGGCGGCGCAGGCGAGCGAGCGCCTCGACCTCGCCCTGAGCCTGATCTACACCTCGCGCGGCACGCCCAGCGTGTACCAGGGCACCGAGATCGCGCAGATCGGGCTGGGCGACCCCTACGACTACCCCACCGGCCAGGGCAACCGCGAGGACATGAACTTTGCGGCCCTCTCGCAGAGCAGCATCGATGAGCGGCTGGCGGCCCTGGCCGCGGCCCGCGCGAAGTACCGGGCGCTGACCCGCGGCGCGCAGCAGGAGCTGTGGCGCCCCAACGGTGGAGCGTCCATCCTCGCCTACCGCCGGGTCGTGACGGACGGCAAGGGCGGGCAACCCGTCGTTGTGGTCATCAACAATGGGGACACGCCCGTGGACCTCTCCACCCTGAGCGGGGGCGGCATTCCGCTGCTGGGCACCTTCGGCGGGACGACGCTGACGGAGATCACCGGGCGGGCCAGTGGCCTGAGCGTGAGCGGCGGGAAGCTGGTGGGTACGGTCCCGGCCCGCTCCGCCCTCGCAGTGACGGCCCCGGCGGGCAGCGGCAGCACGGGCACGGTGAACCCCAGCTTGCCGGAGGTGACGGGGCTGAGCGCCAGGGCCGGGGACAGCGCGGTGCAATTGACCTGGACGGCCTCCACCGACCCGAATGTCACGGGCTACCGCATCTACGCCCGCACCGGAAACGGGCAGGAGCGGCTGCTGAACTTCGCGCCGCTGCCCAAGGATCAGACCACCTACCTCGCCTCGGGCCTTCCCAATGACCAGGACACGACCTTCCGGGTGGTCACGGTGGACGCGCAGGGCGCCGAGAGTAGGGGCGCCAGCGTGAAGGCCACGCCCAGCAGCAAGAACACGGTCAAGGTAACCTTCACGGTGGACGCCCGCAGCCAGGGCAACGGCCCGGTCGAGCTGCGCCGCTTCGACACGGGCTCGCAGGTCGAGTACCCCATGACGCAGGTGAGCCGCGGCATCTGGAAGACGGATATCGACCTTCCGCTGTTCCGGGAGATCAAGTTCAAATTCGGCAATGACGGTCCCGCCGCCAAGAACAGCGGCTACGAGGGTCCCGGGCAGCCCGACCGGAGCTACACCGTGGGAACGAACGGGAACACCTACACCGGCACGTACGACTTCATCACCCAGCCGGTGCCGCAGACCACCATCGAGGGCAAGGTGACGGGGGCGGGGACGCCGCTGGCCAACGCGCTCGTAGAAGCGACGACGGCCAACCCCGATCTGAACTACGCGATCACCTTCCCGGACGGCACGTACACGATGTTCGTCCCGGCGGGCACCCAGACGCTGCGGGCCACGGCGAATGGCTACCAGGCCGCCCAGAGGCAGGCGACTTCACCGAACACCGGCGTGAATATTGACCTCGCACCGGTCCTGGCAGCCCCCAAGTACACCGTTGACGGCAACCTGAGCGACTGGAAGACGCCCAAGGTCAGCCTACAGAGCCCGAATGCGGGAGAGTTCGGTGCGAACAACAACTGGCTGACCCTCCAGGCGGACAGTGATGCTAACTACCTGTACCTGGCGTACACGTACCTGGTCGAGGGGGACAACAGCACCATCCTCTACCTGGATACGAAGACGGGTGGCGCCGCACAGGCCGACAATTTCGAGGCTTGGAAACGGGCGGCGACCTTCAAAGGGAGCATGGGGGGCGTGGACGCCTTTGTCGCCCGATACAAGGATCAGTCCGCTGAACTCCGACTCGTGAACAGCGACACGGCAACGCCTCAAGTCTCCGCGAGCAGTTACACGGTCGCTACTTCCGGAGCCCTGCCGAATCAGACCGTTGAGCTGGCAATCCCCTGGTCCGCCCTGGGCCTGAGCGGCGCCCCCACGAATGGCGTGAACGTGGTCGGCGGCATTTTCGGCGGGGACGGCTACGGCGCGGGTGACATCGTGCCCAATACCACCAGCACCCCGCCCGGCGCCAACACCATCGGCACGGATGCCGAGCAGCGCCGCGCCACCTTCACCCAGCCCCTCAACGTGAAGTGACCGTTTAAACTCTAGGCGGCGCGGGAGGCTTCCGACCACGGGGCCTCCCGCTTCTCCCACGCCGCGGCCTGACATGGGGCTGACACAAAGGCGGAGAATCGAGAGGATTGTCATGGTGCTGTCAAGATTCATGCCGAAGAACCCGCAATTCAGCGCGAAGTTCGCTGAAGCCGCCCGCAACGCGCACGCCACCGCCCAGGCCCTGGTGGACCTGCTGGAGAACTACACCGACGTGGAGGCCAAGGTGCGCCGGGTGCGCGACCTGGAACACGAGGGGGACCGGATTACCGGCGAGATCACGAATATGCTCGCCTCGTCGTTCATCGTGCCCTTCGACCGCGAGGACATCATCGCGCTGAACAGCGAACTCGACGACCTCGTGGACGACATGGAGGACGCGGCGCGCAAGCTCAGCCTCTACGGGGTCGAGCGCCCCCTGCCGGAGATGGCGCGGCTCGCGCGGGTGGTCGAGCAGCAGTGCGCGCTGCTGGCCCAGGGGATGCCGCTGATCGAGGACACGGGGCGCGTGCAGGAACTCGCGGCGCTGGCGCGGCAGATTCGCACCCTGGAGGACGAGGGCGACACCATCAGCGACGAGGTGCAGCGCACCCTCTACCAGGGCGTGACCGACGTGCCGGGCATGATCCGGGCGATGCGCGGCGGCGAGATCGTGAACCTGATCGAGGACGCCTCCGACCAGGCGCAGCGGGTGGCGAAGACCGTCGAGAGCATCCTGCTCAAGAACGCGTGAGCGGGGGCAACTGAGCGATGGAACTTGCCCTGATCGGCCTGATCGTCATCCTCGCGCTGGCGCTCGCCTTCGACTTCATCAACGGCTTTCACGACACCGCCAACGCCATCGCTACCTCGGTCGCCACCAAGGTCCTCACCCCCGCCCAGGCCATCGGCATGGCCGCCGTGATGAACGTGGTCGGGGCGCTGACCGGCACCGCCGTCGCCAAAACCATCGCCACCGACATCGTGCCGCAGCGTTTCGCCACCCTGGAACTCGTGGGGGCAGCCCTGCTCAGCGCCGTCTTCTGGAACCTGTACACCTGGTGGAGGGGCCTGCCCAGTTCTTCCAGCCACGCGCTGATCTTCAGCCTGGTGGGGGCGGGCGTCGCGGCGGGCGGCTGGGGCATCATCGTCCCCAAGGGCGTGACGAAGACGCTCACGGGCCTGGTGACCAGCCCGGTCCTGGGCTTCCTGGTGCCCATCGTGCTGATGGCGCTGCTCTCCTGGCTGGTGCTGCGCCACATGCGGCCCCGGTCGGTCACCCGCAACTTCCGCTGGCTCCAGATTTTCAGCGCCGCCTTCATGGCCTTCTCGCACGGCGGCAACGACGCGCAAAAGACGATGGGCATCATGACCTTCGCCCTGAGCGCGTATTTCGGCGCCCAGCTCGACCACGTGCCCCTGTGGGTGATCCTCTCGGCCGCCGCCGCAATGGGCCTGGGCACCGCCGTGGGTGGCTGGCGCATCATCCGCACGATGGGCTTCAAGGTCGTGGACCTCAAGCCGGTGGACGGCTTCGTGGCGGAGACGAGCGCCGCCCTCATCATCGAGACCGCCAGCCGCCTGGGAATTCCGGTGAGCACCACGCACACCATCAGCACGAGCATCATGGGTGTGGGCACCACCAAGGGTTTTCGCAAGGTGAAGTGGCAGGTCGCCGGGCGCATCGTGCAGGCGTGGGTCTTGACCATTCCGGTGTGCATCGTGCTGGGCTGGGCCATCCACAAGCTGATCCTGCTGACCGGCGTGTGACACGCCACACCTCCTCGGAGGAGAACGCCCCAGCTCAGGCCGGGGCGTTTTTGTCTTTAAGACAGGCGCACGCTCTCACCCTCGCACGCCTGGCCCCGCAGGAGGGCGGCCAGGACCTCCGCGCCGCGCACCACGCCCAGGCTGGGGCGGCTGAAGAGGGCGCCAGCGTCAACGGCCCAGACCTGCCCCCCATGCACAGCACGGGGGTCGCTTCGGTCGAGCAGGGTGCGGGCAAAAGCGACGTTCTCGGCCAGCCCGTACCCGCAGCACATCACCACGGTCACGTCTGGGGCGAGGGCCGTCACCTGTTGCCAGGAGGTCCGCCCCGAATCGGTGCCCGCCGCCCCCAGCACGTTCACGCCGCCCGCGCGCTCCACCTGCTCGGGGACCCAGTGGCCGCCGTAAAAGGGAGGGTCCACCCACTCCAGCGTCAGGACGCGCGGGGCGTGGGGGACCGGCAAGACGGCCTCCCAGCGGGTCTGCGCCTCCCTGGCGAGTGCGGCGCCCCTCTCCCCCACCCCGGCGGCCTGGGCCAGCGCCAGCACGTCTTCCAGAATCCCGGTGACGCTGCGGCCCTCCAGGCTCAAGACCTGTGCGGCGGGCAGGCAACCGGGCAGGTAACGTACCGCCGTCTCGATGGTCCCCGGCGTGACGGCGCACACCTCGCACACCCCCTGTGTGACCACGAGGTCCGGGTTCAGGCGGTCCAGCAGCTCGCCGTCCACCTGATACAGGGCGCGGCCCTCCCGCACCGCCTCGCTGACGGCGCGGTCGATCTCCGCCTGCGGTGCCGAGGCGTCCACGATGGAGCGGGTCAGGACGGGCCGCCCCACTGCGCCGGGATGGTCGCAGGAGTGGCTGACGGCGACGACGCTCTCCCCCAAGCCGAGGTCGAACAGCAGGTCGGTGGCGCTGGGGAGCAGGCTGGCGATGCGGGGGGAGGGGCGGGCGTCCGTCATGCCCCCAGGGTAGCCCGGGAGGGGCCGCGTTCTCTCTAGACTGCGCGTGTGTCGACCGCCGCCCTTCTCATCGTGCTGGCGCTGGCGCTGCTCGCCCTGCTGCTGGCGACCCGGCCCGGGACATCTAAGGGTCCACCCGCGGGCCGGAGCGCCGAGCGGTACTGGGAGGAGAAAATCCTGAGGCAGACGCGCGGCAACCGGGGGGCCTTGGAACGCGCGCTCACGGCCCGGCGCCGCAGGTATCCGCACGCCTCCCGGGCGGAATTGCTGGAGATGATCCACGACGAGTACGTGCGGGACCGCGCCGACTAACCGCCCACGCTCTCGCGGCTGGCCCACAGCTCCACCAGCCCGCGCAGGGTCAGCGTCTCGTCGTAATGGTCGATCTCGCGGCAGATGCCCTCGACGGTGCGGGCGAAGCCCCCGGTGGCGACGGCGACGGCGGGAGCTGGAAGTTCGGCGCGGATGCGGCGCAGCAGGCCGTCCACCATCTCGGCGTAGCCGAAGACGAGCCCCGACTGGAGGGCGTGGACCGTGTTCTTGCCGATGGCGGTTCGCGGGGCCTCCAGCGCGATGCGCGGCAGCTTCGCGGCCCGGGCGAAGAGGGCGTCGGCGCTGACCTGCGCCCCGGTGGCGAGGATGCCCCCGATAAAACGGCGGCCCCGCCCAATCACGTCGAAGTTGGTACTCGTCCCGAAATCCACGACCACGGCGTATTCGGAGGCGCCGAGATACTTCTCCGCCCCGAAGAGGTTGCACAGACGGTCGGCCCCGACGGCAGAGGGCTGGTCCAGTTCGACCGTCACGTCGGGGAGGCTCTCGGCGCTGACCTCGAACGGCTCGACCCGGAAGTGGCGGCGCAGGGCGAGGGCGTAGTTCTGCCCGACGGGGGGCGCGACGCTGCTCAGCACGGCGGAGCGGGGGGCAGCAGCGCCCGCCAAGCCGAAGAGGCCGTGCAGTTGCAGCGCCAGGTCGTCGGGCAGCATGTCGCGGTTGGTGCGGACGCGCCAGGTGTGGGTCAGGGCCAGGCTCTCGTCCGCCAGACCCAGCACGGTGCTCGTGTTGCCGATGTCCACGGCGAGGAGGGGGAAGGAGGAGGCGGGCACGGGGGGATTGTACGGCGGCCCGGGCTGACAGCCCTCACGAGGAGGCGCTAGGGTGGGGCGAAGCACAATTTGTCCCCGCCCTTCCCTGGAGGTTCCCCGTGGAGAAATCGCTGCTGGAGCAGCCGCTCGTGCCGCCCACCGAATCCCTGAAGGCCGCCGCGCCGGTCTCGCCGGAGGAGGCCGCCCGCCTGCTCGCCCTCGACCCGCCCGCGTACTGGCTGGAGATCGCCCGGGAACTGACCTGGTTCACCCCGCCAACGGCGGCGCTGGAAGGCGAACTGGGCGACTTCCGCTACTACCCCGGCGCAACCGGGAACGTCAGCGTGAACTGCCTGGACCGCCACCCGCCCGGGCGCACGGCCCTGCTGTACGAGCGGGAGGACGGCCTGCGCGAGACGTGGACGTACGGGGAACTGACGGACGCTACGGCCCGGTTCGCCGCCGCCCTGCAAGACCTGGGGGTGGAAAAGGGCGACCGGGTGGCGATCTACCTGGGCAACGTCCCGGAAGCCTTTATCGCCATCCACGCCTGCTACCGCATCGGCGCGATCTACTCGGTGATCTTCGCGGGCTTCAGCGCCTCGGCGGTGCGGGACCGGCTGGAGGACGCGCGGCCCAAGGTCGTCGTCTGCACGGACGCGACGTTGCGGCGGGGCAAAACGGTGCCCCTCAAGGCGACGCTCGACGAGGCGATGGCGGGGCTGGAGATCGGGCACGTCATCGTCGCCCGACGGGTGGACCGTGACTTCCCGCTGCGGGTGGGCGAACACGACTTCCACACGCTGCTGAACTCCACCTCCCGCCGCGCCGACCCCGCGCCGCTGGAGGCGAACGAGCCGGGCTTCATCATCTACACCTCGGGGACGACCTCCAAGCCCAAGGGCCTGGTCCACGCGGGGATCGGCTTTCTGGCCGGGGCCTACGCGAACGTGAAGTGGGCGCTCAACCTCCGCCCCGAGGACGTGTATTGGTGTACGGCGGACGTGGGCTGGCTGACCTTCCCGATCTTCGCGCTCGTCGGTGGCCTGGCACACGGCGCGACGCACGTGATCTACGAGGGCGGCATCGACACGCCCACCCCCGCCCGCCCCTACGAGATCATCGAGCGGTACGGGGTGAACAAGGTCTTCACCGCGCCGACCGCCCTGCGGATGCTGCGCCGCGCCGGGGACGAGCCGCTCGCCGGACACGACCTGAGCCGCCTGGAGCTGATCAGCCTGGTCGGCGAGCCGCTCGACCCGGAGACGTGGCACTGGACGCAGGGGAAACTGGGCGCGGGCCGCGTCTTCGTGAACAACACCTACGGGCAGACCGAGACGGGCACCGCGTGGGCGAGCAGCATGGTCGGCCTCACCCCCACCCGGCCCGGGAGCTGCGGCCATCCCCTCCCCGGCTACCGCGCCCGGGTGGTGCGGGACGATGGGACGGAGGCGGGGGCCGGCGAACTCGGTGCCCTCACCCTTACCGAGCCGTTTCCCTGCCTGGCGCGGACGGTGTGGGGCGACCACGGGCGATACGTGCAGACGTACCTCTCGGACTTCCCCGGCAGCTACGCCGCCTCGGACGCCGCGTTGCTGGACGCCGACGGGCAGCTCTGGGTGACGGGCCGCCTCGACGACGTGATGAACGTCGCCGGGCACCGCATCGGCACGATGGAGATGGAGGCCGCCCTCATCACCCACCCCGCCGTCAGCGAGGCCGCCGTGGTGGCGCAGCCGGACGAGGTGAAGGGCTCGGTGCCGGTCGCGTTCGTGGTGCCCAGGGGGGGCGTTCAGCCCGGCCCGACGCTCGAGGCCGAACTCGCGGACGCCATCGTGCGGGGCGTGGGTCCCATCGCCCGGCCTGCCCGGGTGATCGTGACGCCCACCGTGCCCCGCACCCGCAGCGGCAAGATCATGCGCCGGTTACTCCGCGACCTGCTCGTGAGCGGCGACGTGAAGGGCGACCTGACCAGCCTGGAGAACCCGGACGCCATCGAGGTCGTGCGGGAGAGGATTGCGGGGGACTCTTAAGGCGGGGCGCAGAAGCCTTGTCCTGCTAAGCGACTGCGGAGCCTCCTCAGGCCAGACCCTTCGCGTTACTCAGAGTTGAGCCTTGACGCAGGCTCCTCGCGACAGCCGCCCAGAAGGCCAAACCCTGAGGGCCTTCGCCTTCTGCCTTTGACCTGCTCTACCCGGGCGCTGCCGCGGCGAAATTAGGCAGGTTTCAGTCTCGTCCCAGACCGCTGCCGGGGGAAGGCTGATGAACAACGCTTCACGGTGTTGTCGCCCTCCCTCACGCGCCGGCTGTCAAGGTTGGGTATGAGTGACGACCTGAAGGACACGACGCCGCTGGGCAAGTCCGTGGAGGAGATCGAGGCGGCAACCCAGAACACGACCAACGCCCCGACCCCGGGAGAGGAGCGCCGGGAGGACGGGGGCGTGCCCGTAGCGTTGCCAGCGACCACCGTGGCCGGGCTGGGAGTGGGCAGCGGCGCGATGGTGGGCGCTGTGGGCGCGGCCCTGATCCCCGATGACGGGTCGGGGGGCGCGGGCAGCCATGCCCAGGAGACTGGGCGGGCGGGCGACGTTACCGACAACGATCAAGCCTGAAGGCCCTGCTACACGAGGTTCCCGCAGGTCGTCGAAACCCGGGGTTGTATCTCAACCCGGGACAACGCGCTTGTGGCTGTGTTGACCCTCTCCCCCCGTTGGAGAGGGTCAACACAGCCAGGAGTGAGGGGGCGGAGCAACATCGCCCCCTCAGCGCCGGTTCCAGAGCTGGGACGGCGTGGAGATCAAAGCCTGGCCGAAACTCACAAAACCTGACCCCTCCCGACTTCCGGGTTGGGGTGGCACAGTGACGCGGGTAGCCGTAGGAAAAGCTCCTGGCCGTCCGCCCCGGCTTTTCAGCAGTGGTGGACGGCCAGAACTCAACGTCCCTTACTGGAAGCTGCCCAGGTCCAGGGTCACGCTGTAGGCGCAGTTCGTGTCCGCCTCGGTGCGGAGCAGCATCTCCACCTTGTCGCTGGCGCCGATCCCGGCCTTCAGCGGCTCGAAGTAGTAGACCAGGGTGCCCGTCCAGGTGCCCGCGTCCTGCTTGAAGTCGTTCACGAAGCTGCGGCGGGCGGGCGCGACCATCTTGCCGTCCTTGCCCTTCAGCCGCACGAGGTAGGCATCGCGCGCCTTTTCGCTGGGGAGGCCGCGCACGTTGATGTCCACGCGCAGCAATCCGTCCGCCAGGCGCTTGCCCGCAAGGTCCGCCCCCAGCGCATCGGCGGCGCTCAGGTTCTTGAAGTTGTCCCGGGCGTCCACCGCCTGGAAATACAGTTGGTCGGCCTGCCCGCTCGCGGTGATGGTGGCGGGGCGGCTGCCGCCGGTGAAGTCGGTGGGCTTGGCAAGCCAGTCGGCCACGCACTGGTCACCCCCGTCAAAGGCCTTGACGACCCCTTCCCCGGCGGCGAACTTGCCGTCCTTCACGTTCAGGTCGATGGTCTGGTAGGTGGGCACCGGGTCGCGGCGGCCATACGCGCCGTCGATGACGTTCTTGGCGGTCGTCTCCTCCAGCTTGGGCACCCAGGCGAGCGCCGGGGCGGAGAGCAGGACGGTCAGGGCCAGGAGAACAGGTTTACGCATGTTGCACCTCAATTAGCAGGGAGGAATGACGGGGGGCTGACGCGCTCAGTCCTTGAGATAGACGACGCGGCAGGCGGCCCCCGCCGAACGGAACTGGGCGGCGGCGCCCGCGCCCAGCACGGCGTCGGTGTACACGGTCGAGTTGGGCGCGATCCGCGGCTGCTGGACGCGGGCGGCCTTCACGCGGGTGACGTTCTTGAACCCCCCGATCTGGCTCTCGGAGGTGATGTAGGTGTGAAGGCTGCCCTCCTGCACGAGCTGGGAACTCACGCCCTTGACAAGAGCGGCGTCCGGCCAGAGCTGATGGCCGCTCTCGTCATAGACGAAGCTGGTCATGTCGCGCTGGAAGTTGCCCAGGCCACGCACGTCCACCACGACGGTGCAGTTCAGCGGGCGGTTCTCGTCGCCGGAGACCGCCGTGCCCGCGCCACCCGCGCGGGCCGTCTCAATGCCGCCCGAGCCGCCCCCGGGGGTGGTCCCGGCCCCCGAGCCTCCGCCCGCTCCCGGTCGCCCGGAGGCCGGAGTGCCGCCGTCGCCGGAGGGACCGTCGCCGTTCCCGCCGCCACCCGTGCCGCCCCCGCGTCCTCCGGCGGGGGTGGGGGCCGTCCCGGCGTCGGGAGCCGTGTCCGAGCCGCCCGTATCGCCCCGTCCACCCGCTGCCGGAGCGGGGTCGGGAGCGCTCCCCGCACCATTACCCGTCCCCCCACCCGAGGTCTCCCGCGGGGAGGCCGGGGCGTTCGGGGTCGTCCCGCTGCTGCCCGCCGCGCCGCGCGACGGAGCCTCTGCCTGAGTGCCGGGGCTCGCGTCGCCCGGGGCGCTGCCGGAGCGGGGCGCCGGGCTGGCCGTGCCCTCCCCCGTTCCGGCGGGAGTCCCGGGCGTGGGGGCAGGCCGGGCCGTCTCGGCGACGGGCGCGCTGGAGTTGCCCTGTCCGTTCCCGCGTGTCGGTGTTGGGGCGGGGTCAGCGGCGGTGGAGCCGGGCGCCGGACTCGTCCGGGTCGCCGGGCTCGCAGGGGCGGCAGCCTGGGGTGTGGACGAGGTGGAGGGGCGGGTCGCCGCTGGAGCCTCGGAAGCGGGCGCAGCGGCCGGCACCGGGCTGCGCGAGGCCACCGGGGCGTCCGGGGCCGCGGCCTGGGGCGCGCGGCTGACGGTTCCCTCCCGTCCCGCGACGGCCTCGGTTTCGGCGGGGGCTAGGGTTCCGCGCGTCGCGGTCGGCGTTTCGGGAGCACTCCCCTGCGGCGCTCCTGAAGAACGCGGGGGAAGGCGGGCCTCGGCGGTTTCACCCGTGACGGAAGGTGCGGCAGCCGCAGCACTCCGGGCCGGGGCGGGTTCCTCGGTTGCGGTCGCCGTGCCCCGGGCGGGCGAGGCGCTTTCCGCCGCACTCGTGGGCACGGCATCCTCGCGGCGCGGGAGGGCGGTCACGGGCTCAGGGTCGGGCGCTGGGGCCGCCGTGGCCGCTACCGGGGCGGCGGGCGTGTCCGCGGCCTCCGCTTGCGGTTCCGGCTCGGGGGCGCGGGCCTCCGCCGGGGTCTCCTGAGCCGGGGTAGCCGTCCTCTCGGGCGCGGCGGGAGCCGCTTCTGGGGCCTGCGGCTGTGGGAAGGCCGCCGCGTCCCGGGGCACGGCGGACTCGACCCTCACCTGCTCGGAAGTCTGGGGAAGGGGCCGGATCGGTGCCGCCGCCGGGGCGGGGGTGACTGGCCCGCCGGAGGTTTCGGCCTCAGGTCGGGGGGCAGGAGCGGCAGATGCGGCTGGAGCCCTTTCCTGCACCGCGGGCTGCCGGGCTGGGGACGTGGGGTGAGGCGCCGGGGGAGTGGCCTGACGCGGCGGCGTGGCGGCAGGCTTGGGTGGAGTCGGCGTCCGAATCGGCGGGGTGGGCTGGGTCCGGGGTGTGGCCGTGACGGCAGGCTTCGCCGGAGTCGTCACCCGCTCGCGTGCCGGAGGCGTGAGGGCCGAGGTTGGCGTCTCCTCCGGCGGGGGGGCCAGCGTCACCACCTCCAGCGGGGCGCGCCGGAGGTCGGGCGGCGAACTCAGCGCCGGGGGGCGCAGGTCGGGCCGCGCGGCGAGCAGGCCCAGGAGCAGGGCGGCGTGCAGGGCCACGGTCACTCCGGCAGCGCGCATCCGCTC
Organism: Deinococcus aerius; assembly: GCF_002897375.1. Lineage (NCBI taxonomy): Bacteria > Thermotogati > Deinococcota > Deinococci > Deinococcales > Deinococcaceae > Deinococcus > Deinococcus aerius. Next base: position 323,082 of record NZ_BFAG01000003.1, read on the forward strand.
CCGACGTTCTGGGCTGGAAGGGGGACGGGGCGTAGGCAGCGTCATCATGCGGGTTTCACCGTTCGCTGCTCCGCGCGGAGCGGGTGCCCAGCGCCAGGCGTTCCCCGCCCGCCCGCTTGATCACGTCCATCACCTGCACGACCGTGCCGTAGCTTCCCCGCTCGTCGCCGCGCAGGCCCACCACGCCGCCCGACGTTTTCAATAGGGGCCCAAGCTGCCCGCCGAGCCTGGTCAGCGTCGTTTCCTTGCCGTTCAGAAAGACCTTCCCCTTCTGGTCCACACTCACGATGGGCAGGGCGGGCGTCTCCTGCACAGTCGTGCTCGCGCGGGGCAGGTCGAGGGGCAGGGCATTCTGCCGGGCGCCCAGGCTGCTCGTCAGGAAGAAGAAGATGAGCAGCAGCAACACGATGTCCACCATAGGGGCGAAGTCGAAGGTCACGCCGCTGCCCTCGCCCTCGCGCAGTCGCCGCCTCACCGCGAGGCCCCGCCCGCCGGGACGGCCTCAAAGTTCAGGGCGACCTCGGGGACCGCCTGGCGGGTCAGCGGGGTCAGGCCGCGCGGCGAGAGCCAGGCGGGCAGTTCCTCGCGCACCCGCTCGGCCTGGGTGGCGATGCGGTCGGCGCGGGCCCGCAGCGCGTTGCGCGCCACGTAGGCGATGATCGCCACGATGAGTCCCGCCGCCGTATTGACGAGCGCCTCGCTGATGCCGGTGGCGAGCTGCGCGGGCGTGGGCGAGGACGTTTGCGAGAACACCAGGAACGAGCGCACCATGCCGATCACCGTGCCCAGCAGCCCCAGCAGCGGGGCGACCTGCGCGGCGGTGCCGAGCGCCGAGAGCCCCGCGTACAGCCGCGCGTCCTCCGCGAGAACGGCCGCGTTCATGGCGGCCTGCGCGGCGTCCACCCCCCGGTCGGCCCGGCTGAGGCCCGCGCGCAGCACGGTGGCGGCGGGCGTGGGGTCGGCGGCCCGGTCCACCTCGGCCAGGGCGGCGGCAGGACCACTCTCAGCGGTGACGGCGCGCGTCCGCTCGATGAGGGCAGAGGGGTCGCGCCCCAGCCGGGCGAGGGTTTGGGCCCGCACGGCGGCGATGTATACGACGTACACGGACAGGGCCAGCAACACCCACAGCAGCGGCCCGGCGGCCTGGATCAGTGCCAGAAGATTCATTGTCCTCACGGGTAGCACGTGGTGGCGTGGCAAGGGTGAAAAAGTTTCGTCAGGAACTCATCCGGTGGAGCATGCGGGGGGCTGGAGGCGGCGCTCAGCGGGGGCACGCCTTCCCCCCCAAATCCCTGTTCCTGTGCGACGTACACGCACTCCGCTCCCCCTCGAATCCTCAGCAAACCACTCGACTTTAGCCCCCCGACTCGGTACAATGGCGCAGTAAGTAGGAATCATTCTCAAGAAGCGCGACCGGGAATGACCTGAGACGCAGGACCCCCAGCACAAGGAGCCCCATGACTGATCAGCCCCACCAGCTCGAAATCCGCAACCTCCACGCCTCCGTCGGTGACCAGCCTATCCTCAAGGGCGTCAACCTCGTCGTGCCGCGCGGCGAACTGCACGCGATCATGGGGCCGAACGGCAACGGCAAGAGCACCCTCGCCAAGGTGATCGTAGGCGACCCCGAGTACACTGTGACCGAGGGCGAGGTGCTGGTCGACGGCCAGAACATTCTGGAGATGGAACCCGACGAGCGCGCCCGCCTCGGCGTCTTCCTGGCCTTCCAGTACCCGGTCGAGATTCCCGGCGTGACCATCGCCAACTTCCTGCGCCTCGCCATGCAGGCCCGCAAGCCCGAGGGCGAGGAGGTCGGCTTCATGGAGTTCTACGGCAAGCTCCAGAACGCCCTCAAGGTGCTGGAGTGGGACGAGAGCATCGTCGAGCGTTACCTCAACGACGGCTTCTCCGGCGGCGAGAAAAAGCGCAACGAGATCCTCCAGATGCTGATGCTGGACCCCACCTACATCATCATGGACGAGACCGATTCCGGCCTCGACGTGGACGCGCTGAAGATCGTCGCCAAGGGTGTGAACAGCCTGCGCGGCCCCAACCTCGGCGGCCTGATCATCACCCACTACCAGCGCCTGCTGAACTACATCGTGCCCGACAAGGTTCACGTCATCGTGGACGGGCGCGTGGTGCAGTCCGGTGGTCCCGAACTCGCTCAGCGGCTCGACACCGAGGGCTACGACTGGGTGAAGCAGTTCGCGGTAGCGGGCGCGTAAGAAAGATGCGGCGCCTGCTCCTGGTGGGAATGGCGGCGGGCCTCGGCCTGACGGCCTGCTCGGACACACATGTCAAGGAAATCTCCCTGACGGTGGCGCCCAACAAGACGCCCTGCCCGGAATCGTTCGGTGGGCTGCCGCGCGCGTGTCTCCTCGTGAAACCGGGGGCCGCCTCCGCGAGCGATGTCTGGCAGCCATTTGAGGACACCATCCTCGGCTTCGGCCATCAGTCCGGCCACCGCTATCGCCTCCTCGTCAATGCGACAAGTTACTCCAGCCCCATCGGAGATCCGTTCCCGACCTCCTACGCCCTCAAGCAAGTCCTAGAAAAGACGCCCGACTCCACCATCGCTGTTCCCGGTCAACCCTAGAGGAGCAATTCCCATGACCAACCCTGAAGTTGCCAACATCAACGCCCAGTACGAGTACGGCTGGAGCAACCCCGAGCGGTACGCCGTCAAGGCGCCCAAGGGCCTGAGCCGCGAGGTCGTCGAAATGATCTCGAAGGCCAAGGACGAGCCCCAGTGGATGCTCGACTTCCGCCTCAAGGCGCTCGACATCTTCCTGTCCAAGCCCATGCCGACCTGGGGCGCGGACCTCTCGGGCCTAAACCTCGACGAGATCTACTACTACATCAAGCCGGAGGGCTACAACGCCCGCTCGTGGGACGACGTGCCCGACGACGTGAAGCAGACCTTCGAGCGCCTGGGCATCCCCGAGGCCGAGCGCAAGGCCCTGGCGGGCGTCGGCGCCCAGTACGAGTCCGAGATGGTGTACCACAACCTCAAGGAGGAGTGGGAGAAGCTCGGCGTCGTGTTCCTCTCCATCGAGGACGGCCTGCGGCAGTACCCCGACCTCTTCCGCGAGTACTTCGCCACCGTCGTGCCGCCCGAGGACAACAAGTTCGCGGCCGTCAACTCCGCCGTATGGTCGGGCGGCTCCTTCGTGTACGTGCCCAAGGGCGTGAAGGTGGACATTCCCCTTCAGACGTACTTCCGCATCAACGCGGAGAGCAGCGGCCAGTTCGAGCGCACGCTGATCATCGTGGACGAGGGCGCGCAGGCCCACTACATCGAGGGCTGCACCGCGCCGACCTACGCCAGCGACTCCTTCCACTCCGGCGTGATCGAGATCATCGTCAAGGAAGGCGCCCGCTTCCGCTACTCCACCATCCAGAACTGGAGCCACAACGTCTACAACCTCGTCACGCAGCGCGCCGCCGTGTACGGCCACGGCGTGATGGAGTGGGTGGACGGCAACCTGGGCTCCAAGGTCACCATGAAGTACCCCGCCTGCTACCTGCTGGAGGAGGGCGCCCGTGGTGAGGTGCTGAGCATCGCTATGGCGGGCCGCGGCCAGCACCAGGACGCCGGGGCGAAGATCGTCCACTTCGCGCCCTACACCAGCGGCACCATCGTGTCCAAGTCGATCTCCAAGGACAGCGGACGCAGCAGCTACCGTGGCCTCGTGAAGATTTACGAGGGGGCGCGCGGCAGCAAGACGAACGTGGAGTGTGACGCCCTGCTGCTGGACGAGGAAGCCCGCACCGACACCTACCCCTACATCGAGATCGAGGAGAAGGACGCCAGCGTGGGCCACGAGGCGACCGTCTCCAAGATCAACGACGAGCAGATTCTCTACCTCCAGAGCCGTGGCCTGAGCGAGGACGAGGCGGCGGGATTGATCGTGCGCGGCTTTATCGAGCCCATCGCCAAGGAACTCCCCCTAGAGTATGCGGTGGAGCTGAACCGCCTGATCGAGCTGGAGATGGAAGGCTCGGTCGGCTGAAGCTGGTCCGAGGGCCGCACTCTGACCGGGTGCGGCTCTTACCTCGTCGGGGGAAAGCATGACGGCACCGAAGGAACTGCACGAGCGGATCGATCGCCTCTCGCCGGAGGCGTTGCGGCGTGTTGCTGAGGTAGTGGAGAACGAGGAGCGAATCCAGCGTCATTTGGAGGCCCTCGCTGCCTTTCAGGAAGGGTGGACCCCGGAAGAACAGGCCGCCTGGGACGAGGGGACGAGGCGACGCCCCTGGCGCACCGTTCCGCTGGAGAACGAATCGTAGATGCTGGCCTTGGACACCAACATCCTGATTGCTGTGCAAAAGCGTGAGCCTCTGGCAGATCGTCATTACCGCACAGCGGTGACGGCGGGCGAGGTGTTGGCTGTTCCTTCCGTGGTGCGATTCGAGGCGCGGCGCAGTCTGCTGAGGCCTGAGTATTCCCGGCGGCTGGGCGTGCTGGACAACCTACTGGCATTTCTGCCTTCGCTGGATTTTGACGCGGAGGCGGCGGACATGGCTGCCCGCATGCACGATCAGTTGCGGGCAGCAGGAACGCCCACCGACGACGCCGATCTGCTGATCGCCGCCACCGCTCTACGACATGGCGCGGCGCTCGTCACCCGCAATACCCGACACTTTCAGAAAATTCCCGGTCTACAACTGGTGGACTGGCAGCAGGAGGAACGATGACCCAATTCACCGATCAACTGAACCAGACCGGCGGCCCCGAATGGCTGACCGCCAAGCGCCGCGAAAGCCTCGAACTGTTCAACCAGCTCGATGTTCCCTCCGAGAGCGTGGAGGCCTGGAAGTACACCCGCGTGGACGTGGACTTCGGCGAACTGCGCCCCCACCCCAAGCGCGAGCGCGTCACCGACATCTCCGCCCTACCCGAGAGCGTGCAGAAGCGCCTGACGAGCACCGACGTGGGCGCCTACCTCGTGCTGGACGGCCCGGACGTGGTGTACGCGACCGAACTGCCCGCCGAGTTGCGTGAAAAGGGCGTGATCTTCACCGACCTGAAGACGGCGGTGGAGCAGCACGCGGACAAGGTGCAGCAGTACCTCTACAGCGTGGTTCCGGCGGAAGTGCCCGACGACACCACCATCGCCGCACCCGGCACCACGCCCAGCAAGTCCCCCGACCCCAGCGAGGGCAAGTTCTCCGCGCTGGCGGCGGCCCTGTGGACGAACGGCGCGTTCGTGTATGTGCCGCGCGGCGTCGAGGTCGAGCTGCCCCTCGGCTCCTTCCGCGTCATGAGCGAGGCGGGCACCTACACGGCCACCCGCACCCTCGTCGTGGCGGAGGAGAACGCGCAGGTCACCTTCATCGACGAGCAGGACAGCGAGGAACTGCCGGGCACCTACGCCATCGGCGCGGTCGAGCTGGTGGTCAAGCAGGGCGCCCGGCTCCGCTACGTCTCCATCCAGAACTGGGGCAAGGGTGTGACGCACATCCAGCGCCAGCGGGGCGACGTTTACCGGGACGCGACGCTCAACAGCCTCGTCGTGACGATGGGCGGGACCCTCAGCCGCACCGAGATGCAGTCCTACCTGCGCGGGCAGGGCAGCGACTCCGAGATGCTGGGGCTGTACTTCGCCAGCGAGGATCAGCACTTCGACCACTACACGCTCCAGCACCACGCCGCGCCGCACGCGCACTCCGACCTGCTGTACAAGGGTGTGAATGCCGACCAGTCGGTGGGCGTGTTCAGCGGCATGATCAAGGTGGACCTGGGCGCCCAGAAGACCGATGCCTACCAGAAGCACCGCACGCTGATGCTCTCCAGCGAGGCGCAGAACTTCTCGGTGCCCCAGCTGGAGATCAACGCGAACGACGTGCGCTGCTCGCACGGCTCGACCACCGGCCCCGTCAACCAGGAGGCCCTGTTCTTCCTGCGCTCGCGCGGCATCCACAAGGAACTCGCCGAGAAGATGCTCGTCACCGCCTTCCTGGAGGACGTACTCGCGCGCGTGCCGCTTCAGAGCGTCGTGAAGTACATCGAGGGCATCATCGCGGAGAAGGTGGGGGCGGCGTAGGGGGAGCGATCAGCTTTCAACCACAGCGGTCAGTCCTGGTGAGGGGCTGGCCGCCACTTCTTCACTCTCGCGCAGGCCAATTTTATGCTATTTTCAACCATGCCCATTTCAAAGGAAATTAGACTTCTTAAAAGCAAATGGAACACCGGACAAAGCTATCCTAAAAGACTTGAGTGGATTGAAATATCCAACCTAAGAGGTTGGACCGGCCAAAGGGTGGATTTCTCGTTCCCAATAGTAGCTATAGTTGGAGAGAACGGATCAGGGAAAAGCACTATACTTCAAGCAGCAGCGTCCGTTTATAGAAGCGATGCAAAAAAAGATAAATTCGCATCAGACTTTTTTCCAGACACCCCCTTTGAACAGATAACCAGCGCAAACATCAGATTTGCCTATAGAGAGGGCAGCAACTCGCAGACCAAGAATATTAGAAAGCCCTCGGATAGATGGAGAGGGAATCCTGAGAGGCCAAAGCGAGAAGTGATTTATATTGATCTAAGCAGAATACAGCCCGTAAACGCACGAGTCGGCTACCAAAAGTTGCTCAAAAGTGGCGTTTCGGAAGGAACTCACACAGCATTTGACACCGATAGATTGGCTCGCTTTTCGAATATCATGGGTAAGAGATATTCAAATGCGGGTATATCAAACACAAATATTGACCTCAAACGTAATATACCCGTAATAAGCAGTTCCGGAGCAAGGTATTCAGGATTTCACCAGGGCGCGGGAGAAATAACAGCAGCCGAGCTAATAGCAGCAGATTTCCCAAGATATTCTCTTGTTCTTATAGATGAGGTGGAAAGTTCTTTACATCCTAGAGCGCAGAGACGACTCATAAGAGATTTGGCTGAAGTTGCGAGACTTAAGGAATTACAAATTATATTAACAACTCATTCTCCCTATGTATTGGAAGAAATACCTTCAGAGGGTCGTGTCTATATTATGGACGGAGCAAGCGGTAAATCCATCGTAACAGGCGTTAGCCCTGAGTTTGCCATGACTCGAATGGACGAAGAACAACACCCTGAATGCGACATATATGTTGAAGATGAAATAGCGAAGAAGTTAATGTCAGAAATGCTATTTATTGGTGATAAAGATGTTCTTTCCAGGTGCCAGATTATACCTTTTGGATCAGCGCAGGTTGGAATTGCATTAGGCATGATGGCTTCTCAGAATAGATTTCCGAGACCTTCTTTAGTTTTTTTAGACGGAGACCAAACAGCGAGTCCAGGGTGTAACCTATTGCCAGGAGGGGACGTTCCAGAGCGAGTAGTTTTCGAGTCTCTTGCACAAAAAAATTGGGGAAACGTTTATGAGCGCATAGGAAGACAGCCATCTGAGACTATAGATGCTTTAAATAGGAGCATGACGCAAGATGACCATCATGACTGGCTGAAATCCGCTGCGAACGAGCTTGTCATCGGCACCGATACATTATGGCAGGCGCTAGCTTCCGTATGGGCGGGTATGCCAGAAAACGTAACTGACATTGCAAACGTCACTGATAAAGTTCGACAGGCACTTATCTAAAGACATTATTCCACCCTGCCCACCGGCTCCTTCTCCCACCCCGGCACCCGCCCAATCCGCTCCCGTGCCTCCTCCACGTCCGTCTCTTCCGGGCGGCACAGGTCCCAGTCCCGCCCCCCGGCATAGGCGCCGATCACCAGCAGGTCGGCGCTGCTGCCGTCATTCCTATGCCCCGTCCCAGCGGGTAGGAGCAGCACGTCCCCCTCTCCCACCTGCACCTGCGGGCCGCCCTCGCCGCCGAGGGTGAGGCGGGCCTGACCGCGGGCGATGACGAGGACTTCATGGGCGGTGGAGTGGTAGTGGTGGAAGGGGTAGATGCCATTGCGCCAGGCGTTTGTCCAGCCGCGCTCGGCGAGATGCTGTTCGATCTGGGCGGGCGCTTGGCTTTTCAGGGCGGCGCGGTAGAGTCGGGCAGGCAAGGTGTTGTTCGGAACAGGGCCACCCAACGGGAGGGTCAGCAACTCGGGCGTCATGCCCCACGGTAACGCCGACCCAAAGGAAGAAGGCCGGAACCCCTCTCGGGAATCCCGGCCCTCCTCGTCCCTGTGAACTTACTCTTTTTCGCCCTGGGGGGTGTTGGTGAGGTCTTCGGCGTCGGTGTTGCTCTGCTCCTGGGCCTCGACCGCGTCGGCCTTGACTTCCTCGATGGTGGCGTCGCCCTCCAGCACGGCGGCGGCGGCCTCCTCGGAGAGGGCACCCGCGGCGACCAGACCGGCGACCTGGGCGGCCTGCTGCTCGGCGGCCAGCTCCTCGGCCGTGAGGCGGGGCGGCAGGACGCTGACCACCACGAGGTCGGCGTCGGCGGCGAGCTTGACGCCCTCGGGGAGCTTGATCTGCCCGGCGGTGATGTGGTCACCGATGCCCAGGCGGGTCACGTCCACCGTGATCTCCTGCGGAATGCGGCGCGGGCCGGGGGCGATCACGTCGAGGCTGTGGACGACGATATCCACCAGGCCGCCCTGGATCTCACCCTGGCTCTTGCCGGTGGTGTGCAGGGGCACGCTGACCTCGATGGGCTGGCCGTAGGTCACCATGTAGAAGTCGGCGTGGATGGCCTCGCGGCGGCGCTTGTCCATCTGCACGGTCTTCACGAGCGCGGGGAAAGTCTCGCCGCCCTCGATGGTGATGTCGAAAAGGCCCGTCAGGCCCTGCTGGCGGAAGGCGCGGTCAAAGGCCTTGCGGTCAATGGCGAAGGAGACGTTGTGCTCCTTGTTGTAGGCGACGGCGGGGATCATGCCGGGCGCCAGCTTCTCCTGGCTCTTGCGGGGGGTGGCCTTCAGTTCCATGTGCGTGTGTCCTCCGGGGAAGGCTTTGGCCGCCTCTTTCGCGCCGCGTCCCTGCGGGAATCGGGGGCGGGGGCCAAGCAACCCTGGCAGTGTAGCAAAACTTCCGCGCCGTGTGGGTTCCGCCTCCCCGGGGGGCTCTGCTAGAATCGTGCCTGTTGCCGCGCGGCGCCCCCCCCTGCTCCTCCAGGGCAGAGCGCCCCGGACCCGAGAAAAAGGAGAAGCACACATGATCAGCGTGACTGAACTGCGTAACGGCACGAAGGTGGAGATGGACGGCGGACTGTGGGAGTGCCTGGAGTATTCCCACCTCAAGATGGGGCGCGGCGGCGCCAAGGTCGTCACCAAGTTCCGCAACATGGAGACGGGCTCCATCGTGGACCGCACCTTCAACAGCGGCGAAAAGCTCCAGGACATCTACGTGGAGGGCAAGAAGATGCAGTACCTCTACAAGGATGGGGGCGACTTCGTGTTCATGGACCTCGACACCTACGATCAGGTCCACCTGCCCCCCGCCCTCCTGGGCGACGCCCCTAAATTCATGAAGGAGAACACCGAGGTCGAGGTGGCGATGTACGGCGACAAGCCGCTGAGCATCACCCTGCCCAACCAGGTGGTCCTCAAGATCACCCAGACCGACCCCGGCGTGCGCGGCGACACCGTCTCGGGCGGCACCAAGCCCGCCACGCTGGAGACGGGCGCCGTCGTGCAGGTGCCCCTCTTCGTCGAGCAGGGCACCGACGTGAAGGTTGACACCCGCACCGGCCAGTACCTCAGCCGCGCGTAAATGAGCTCCGAAGCCGCCGCTCCCACCGCGATGGGGGCGGCGCTTCCTTTTGCCGTTAGACTCGGTCCAGCCTAACGACCGTTCGGATAAGGGTGACAGCCTCACCCGCCCGGGGCAGGTCATGATGGGCGCAGCAGATTTCACACCACAGGAGGGGCCATGAACCCAGACGACCTCAAGAAGATTCTCGACGCCCTGAGCGTCGCCGACGTGCGCGAGTTCAGCCTGAAGACGGGCAGCTTCGCCCTGGACCTCAAGCGGGGGCCACAGGCTGTAAGCGGCCCGGCCTTCGCGCCGAGTGCGCCCGCCGCGCCGATGCCCGCCCCGGCTCCCATGCCCAGCTTCCAGCCTTCTGCGGCCCCCGCGGAGACGGCGGGGGCCCCGGCGGCCAGCATGGGCGAGTCGTCCTCCGCCCCGGCACCCGCGACTCCGACCGCCGACCCCGCGCCCGCTGCCCCGGCGAAGAGCGCCAGCGCCGGAACGCCCGTCAAGGCGCCCATCGTGGGCACGTTCTACTCCGCGTCCTCGCCGGATGCCCCGCCTTACGTCAAGGTGGGCGACCGGGTCGAGCCCGGCCAGGTGCTGTGCATCATCGAGGCGATGAAGCTGATGAACGAGATCGAGGCCGAGGTGGGCGGCACCGTGCGCGAGATTCTGGTGAAGAACGCCGAGCCGGTGGAGTACGGGCAGACGCTGTTCATCATCGAGTGAAGGAGTGGGGGGTAGGAGTTAGGGGTCAGGAAGGGCTTCCCTAACTCCTCCGCTCTTGCCGGAGGCAACATGTTCAAGAAAATCCTGATCGCCAACCGGGGCGAGATCGCCCTGCGCGTCATCCGCACCGCCCGCGAGATGGGCGTGAAGACGGTCGTGGTGTACTCGACCGCCGACGAGAAGAGCCTCCCCGTGCTCCTCGCCGACGAGTCGGTGTGCGTGGGCCCGCCCGCCTCCAACGCCTCGTACCTCAACATTCCCAACATCCTCTCGGCGGCGCTGATGACGGGCGCCGAGGCCATCCACCCCGGCTACGGCTTCATGGCCGAGAACCCCGACTTCGCGGAGATGTGCCGCGAGCACGGCATCGTCTTCATCGGGCCGACGCCGGAATCCATGCGGGCGCTGGGCTCCAAGGCGGGCGGGCGCGACATCGCCACCCAGAGCAAGGTGCCCGTCGTCCCCGGCACGGGCGTGCTGGAGGACGTGGACGCCGCGCTGCTCGCCGCCAAGCAGATCGGCTACCCGGTGCTCCTCAAGGCGTCGGCGGGCGGCGGCGGGCGCGGGCAGAAGGTCGTGCGGACGCAGGAGGAGCTGCGCTCGGCCTTCGGGCAGGCGCAGGAGGAGGCGCGGCTGTACTTCGGCGACCCGGCGATCATCATGGAGAAGTTCCTGGAGGAGTTCCGGCACGTCGAGGTGCAGGTCATGGGCGACGGCCAGGGCCACGTCATCCACATCGGCGAGCGCGACTGTTCCATCCAGCGGCGCAACCAGAAGCTGATCGAGGAAGCGCCCTCGACCCTCCCCGAGTCGCTGCGGCAGGAGATTCTGGACGCGGGCGTGCGCCTCGCCCGGCACGTTAACTACGCGGGCGCAGGCACGCTGGAGTTCATCGTGGACCGCGACGGCAACTACTACTTCATGGAGATGAACACCCGCATCCAGGTCGAGCACTGCGTCTCCGAGATGATCTCGGGCCTGGACTTCGTGAAGCTGCAACTCCAGATCGCGGCGGGCGAGGGACTCCACCTGCGGCAGGAGGACGTGCGCCTGCGCGGCCATTCCATTGAGTGCCGCATCAACGCCGAGGACCCCGACAAGGACTTCCGCCCGGCGGCGGGCAAGATCGACGACGTGCATTTCGCGGGCGGGCCCGGCGTGCGTGTCGACAGCCACGCCTACGCGGGCTATGTGATTCCCCCGCACTACGACTCACTGATCGGCAAACTGATCGTTCATCATGACTCGCGCGAGGAAGCCATCGCGCGCATGAAGCGGGCGCTCGAAGAAACCGTCATTCACGGCCCGAAAACCACGATCCCGCTCTACGTCAAGATCATGGAAAACCCCTTTTATAAGCGGGGCGCCGTGATGACCAACTTCCTCAAAACGCGGCTGGAAGTTTAAAAAAGACGTGTGACCCTGAGCGAAGGGCCTCTGACGTGTCTGGAGCTGCTTCGCTCAGCGTGACCGTGTTCCGCCGTTGGGAAAATTAGCCAGGAGAAGGGGGCGTGGCTTTTACACCACGCCCCCTTCTCCTGTATTTGCTTTATTCGCCGGTGATGATGCTCTTGCCCGAGTTCTCGCGGTCCTCGATGATCTTGCCGAGGATGAAGAACGTGGGGGGCCAGAAGCCCACGAACAGGCCGCTGCGCTGCTTCTCCTCACCGCTCTTATCGCCGGGACCCCCATCTGCCTTGCCGGTGGCAAAGCTGGCCGCCGAGGCCAGGATGGAGACGAAGCCGAGGACATACATGATGTTCGAGAGTTTCATGGAGTACCTGCTTCCTTAAAAAAGGGGCCTAAAACGTGGGGCGAACGGGGAACACCGTTGTGGGCGGCCCGAACTTCCCTGAACCGACACAGGCCAACTCTGTCCCGCCCGGCAGGGCCGAAACGTAATCCCGGCCCCGTTGTAAAGGTTGCGTGGAGGCTTGGCTACGGAACGGTGAGTCGAGCCTTCAGGGGCGGAAAAAGGTGTCTGCTGCGGCAGGACTGATGCTCCCGTACCTCCCGCCGGACAACGTTTCGCGGGTCTAGGCTGTCCCCATGGCCCTCCACGACCGTGACGCCCTCCTCTCCCGCCTCTCGGGGTTGGCCTGGCCTTTCGAGCCGTTGCTAGACGCCCTCGGGCTTCCGCCGGAGGCCGACGTGCTCGACCTAGGGGCGGGCGACGGGCGGCTCCTGTCCCTGCTGCGCGAGCGGGGACACCGGGGGCGGGGTGTGGGGGTGGACCCGCATCATCGCGGGCACGGCCGAGGCTCTCCCCTTCCCGGACGCCTCGTTCGACGCCGTGCTGCTCGTCCGGGTCCTCGCCCACCGGGCAGACCTGGTGACGGCCCTCGCCGAGGCGCGGCGGGTCCTCAAGCCAGGCGGGCAGATGGTGGTGGCAGCCCACGGGCCGGACCACCTACGGGAGACGTGGCGGGTCCTGACTGGGAAGGAGAATGCGGCGCGGTCCAGCCCTCAGCCGAACGCCCGCCACCTCCGCGTCCCTGTGATCGTCTCAGCGGCGGACGCGGGCACTCTTGCACAGAGTTACGGCCTAACCGTGGACGGCGAGGGGAAGGGCTTTCCTGTCAACGACCACCTTCACCTGGTCGTCGAGGTCAGCCGACGGTTCCCCCGCACCTGAGGGTTCCCCCAACCTATTCCTTTCGCTTACTTGTCGAACTTGTCGTATCCGGCGGCGCTGCGGCGCTGGGCCCCCCGGGCGTAGTCGAGCTGCATCTCGACCGACTCGTGCTTGCCCTCGGTGAAGGTGCTGTCGTGAATCCAGTAGTTCAGGCGGTTGTCGCCGAGCTGAACCCACAGCTTGTGCATGTCCTCCCGGTCGCGCCAGAAGGTGACGTGGGTAAAACCGTTCTGGTCCGCCCAGGCCCGCACGTCGTCTAGGACGCGCCCCGCCCGGGGGTGGGTCATCTGGAATTCGCTGCCGTCCTTCTCGTCGCGGAACTGGATGTCAACCATAGTAGAGCCAGCGTACCGGACGCCGGGTGGACACGCACACGAATCGGCTGAGGGTTCCTTGAGCGGTGACCGGGCGCACACGCTATCCTCCCCAGGGTGTCTGCCCTGAAGGTCACCACCCTGAACGTGAACGGCCTGCGAAGCGCGCTGCGCAAGGGCCTGGTGGACTGGGTGGCGCGCACGGGGCCCGACGTGCTGCTCCTCCAGGAGGTGCGGTCGGACCCCATGCCGGAGGCGCTGGCCGCCCTGGGCTACGCCGGGGCGTGGTTCCCGGCCCAGAAGGCGGGGTACAGCGGGGTCGCGCTGCTCAGCCGTCATGGGCTGGACGATGTGCGGGTGGGCATGGCGCACCCCGAGATGGACGGCGAGGGCCGGGTGCTGAGCGCCGTGGTGCGGGGGGTGCGCTTTGCGAGTGTGTACCTGCCCAGCGGCTCCAGCGGCCCGGAGCGGCAGGCGTTCAAGGACCGCGTGCTGGGCGACTACCACGCCTGGACAGTCGCCACGCTCGCCGAGGGCCTACCCCTCGTGATCGGCGGCGACTACAACGTGGCGCACCGCGAGGTGGACCTGAAGAACTGGCGCGGCAACGTCAAGAACAGCGGCTTCCTGCCCCACGAACGGGCGTGGATGACGGCGCACCTCGCCTCCGGGCTGACGGACACGCACCGGGCTCACCTCGGCGAGCGCGCCGAGTACACCTGGTGGAGTAGTCGCGGAAATGCCTACGCGAACGACGTGGGCTGGCGCATCGACTACCTGCTCGCGGCGGGTGTGCCCCTGCGCGACCTGTGGGTAGACCGGGACGCGCGCCTCAGCGATCACGCGCCGCTGACGGGGACGGTGGACCTGGGCGGGCAGACCTCCCCCAACGGATAAAGGCAGGCCCAAACAGGAACAGGAACCGGGAACACGTGATAGACTGACCTCGCTGCCGGGCAACAGGACAGCGTCCCCACGCCGCCCCACATGGGCAGACCGGGCGCGGCCCGAGACAAGCGACCCCTCTACCCCGTGGGTGAGAGGCACGCCTCAGGGCCACGACCATGCCAGCTCAGGTGCATGTGCAGAAGGTGGCCCCCCCGCGTCCTCTACGAGAACACTCCACGGGTGTCCTGACAGGTGAGGAATGCCGAGAGCGAAAAAGGAGCGCGTGGAGCAGGACCCCTCGCAGGTCCAGCCACCCTCCCAAGAACAACCGAAGACCACCAGCCGGGCCAGGCGCGGGCGCACGAGTGCTGCCCCTGCCCCCAGCGAAACCAACGAAACCCTTTCCCCGGCGAGCGAGCCCGTGAACAGCGGCACCTCCCGGCGGGGGCGCTCTTCCCGCACGGCGAAAACTGCCGGAGACGCGGCACAGGACGCCGTGGCCGAGCGTCCCGCGACTGCGGATCAACCGGGCGCGGAGACTGCCCCCAAACCCCGCCGCAAGCGTAAGGCGAAAGCTCAGCCCGCCCAAGAAGTGCCCGTCGAGGCGGCTCCCGCCGTTGAGGCGCCCGCGCCGGAGGCCGCACCCCGGCGCACACGCCGCGAGCGTCAGGCGAAGCCTCAAACGGACCAGGCCGTCCCGGAACCCACTCCAACTGCTCCCGAGCCGGTGACGTCCGAGGCGTCCCCTCCCGCCGAGGAGCAGCCCGCCACCACCAGGACGCGGCGTAACCGGAAACCCAAGGCTGAGACCGAAGCCGCACCGACGCCGGAAGTCATTCCGCCCGTCGCCGAGCCGACCGACCCCCTCCTGCTCGAAGTTCCGAAGAAACGGCGGGGGCGGAAGGTCAAAGCACCCGAGCCCGAGGCGGTGGAGCCGACCACGACCCCCGGTGAAGTGCCCCTGGACGCTGTTCTGGGCGGCGTGGAGCCCGTGGAGGTCGAGGAGCCCGTGCCCCTCGCGGAGGCGACCATCACCATCACGGGGGATGCCCAGGCGGACACGCCCGACCCGGTGGTGGACACCCTGCTCGTGGAGCCGGGAGACGACCTTCCCGCGCCGACGCCTCGCCGTGGCCGTAAGTCCAGACGGGGAGCAGAGGTCGAGCAGGCTGCTCCCGCTTCCGCCACGCCCTCGCAGGCCGAGCCCGAGGCGACTGACCAGGCCGAGGACGAGGCGGACCAGGGCGAGGATGATCCCGCCCGCGCCCTCGTCGTCGCGCAGCTTCGCAAGTTGGGGCGGCCCATCCACGTGCGCGACCTGGAACGCACCTTTACCCGGCAGATGCTCGACCGCCTGGGGAACTGGCGCGACCTGGAGACGCTGCTGGACGACCTGACCCGCACGGGCGAGGTGATCCGCACCCGGCGCCGCACCTACGGCCTGCCCGAGGCGATGAGCCTGGTGCGCGGGCGCTTCCAGGCGTCGGCAGCGGGCTTCGGCTTCGTGGTGCCCGACAGCGGCGGCGAGGACTTCTACGTGGCCCCCGAGCACACCATGGAGGCCTGGAACGGCGACACCGTGCTCGTCCGCATGGAGGGCCGGGGCGATGGTGGCAGGGATGGCCGGAGCAGCGGCCCCCGCCGCGGTCAGCGCGGCGACGGCAGCCCGCGCGCCTCGGTCGCCCGCATCGTGCAGCGCGCGTACAAGCAGCTCGTGGGCACGCTGGAATTCAGCAAGGGCCACCCCATCCTGAAGCCCGACGATCCCCGCGCCCGCCACCGCATCCTGCTCCTGCCCGAGGGGCTGGAAGGTCTGGAAAGCGGTGCCCGCGTCGTGGTCGAGTTGTTCTGGCCCGAGCAGACCGGCGAGGACGAGGTCTTCGGGCAGGTCACCCGCGTGCTCGGCGAGCAGGACGACCCCGAGACCGAGACCGAGGCGGTCATCGTCAAGTACGGCCTGCGCGGTGAATTCTCGGCGGACGTGCTGGAGCAGGCGAACGCGATCCCGACACAAATCCCGGCTGAGGCACTCGTGGGCCGCCTCGACCTGCGCGAGTTCAACATCTTCACGGTGGACGGGCGCGACGCGAAGGACTTCGACGACGCGATCCACATCCAGCCCACGCCGGAGGGCACCTTTGTGGTCGGCGTCCACATCGCGGACGTGAGCCACTACGTGACCGAGGGCTCGCCGCTCGACAAGGAGGCCTACGCCCGCGCGACGAGCGTGTACCTGCCGGGCCGCGTGCTGCCCATGCTCCCCGAGCACCTCAGCAACGGGGTGTGCAGCCTGGTGCCGTACGAGGACCGCCTGACGATGACGGCGATGGTGGAGCTCTCCGCCGAGGGCGACATCCTCGACGTGAAGCTCGCGCCCAGCGTGATCCGCTCCAAGGCCCGCCTGACCTACGACGAGGTGCAGGCGTACTCGGAGGCGACCGCGACGCTGCCCGACCACGCCCGCCACCTGGAGGGCGACCTCCACCTCCTGCTCAAGATCACCTCCAAGCTGCGGCAGAAGCGGCTGCGCGAGGGCTCGCTCGACTTCAAGCTGCGCGAGGTGAAGGTGGACGTGGGGCCGGACGGGCGCATGGAACTCATCCCCATCCGCGAGGAGACGGCGCGCGGGATGATCGAGGACCTGATGCTGCTCGCCAACAAGGTGGTCGCCCACTACCTGATCGAGCGCGAGATTCCGGCCCTCTTCCGCATTCACGAGGAACCGACCCTCCAGAAGTTCCAGGATGCGTCAAACGCCATCGCGCGGCTGGGAATCTCGTTCCCAGGCGGGGAGCCGACGCCGAAGGCCTACCAGGCCGTCCTCAAGGGCGTGCGGGGCACCCCACGCGAGAGCGTGGTGAACACGCTGCTGCTCAGGAGCATGCAGCAGGCGAAGTACGCGGGCGAGAACCTGGGGCACTTCGGCCTCGCGTTTGACGAGTACCTGCACTTCACCTCGCCGATCCGCCGCTACCCGGACCTTCTGGTGCACCGGGTATTGAAGGGCGTCCTTTCGGGCGACCTGCGCGCGAACAGCCGCGCGGTGAACGACCTGCGGGCGAAGCTGCCCGGCATGGGCGACCACACTTCCGAGCGCGAGCGGGCCGCCGCCGAGGCCGAGCGCGACCTCACGAAGTACTACCAGGCGAAGTGGGCGCAGGAGCACCTGGGCGAGACCTTCACGGGCAACGTGGCGGGCGTGGTGTCGAGCGGGCTTTTCGTGGCGCTCGACAACGGGGTGGAGGGCAAGCTGCACATCTCCAACCTCGACGACGACTACTACATCTACCTGGAGGACGCGCAGATGCTGCGGGGCCGCTCGAATGGGCGCACCTTCCGCCTGGGCGACCCGGTGACCGTGACGATCAGCCAGGTCAATCCCCTGGCACGGCAAATCGACTTCACGCAGGAGAACGACATGGACGGCAACGACAACACGACCCGGCCCCGCGCCCGGCGCCGCGAGGAGCGCGAGGCCGAACGGCGCGAGAAGCTCCAGAGCGTGAGCACGGCGGCGCCCCGGAAATTCACGCTGGACGACCCGGCGCCCGCCCTCCCGGCCAGCCCTTCCCGGCAGGCGGGGCAGGAGCGCAGCGGACGGAACACTGCTGCCCCCAGCCCCAAGCCGGACGGACGCGGTCAGGACGGGCGCGGCCCGGCACGGCCCCAGGGCGGCGGCTACAAGCGGCGGGTCATCACCCTGGAGCGCCCTCGCAACGAGCACCTGCGTCCGGTAAACATCACCGTGCAGCGCATGTACTTCGGCGACTGGACGGTGGACAACATGCCTCCCGAGGAGGGGCAGGGCGGCGACCGGGGCGGGCGCGGCTTCGGGCGGGAGGGCCGCAATGGCAATGACCGTGGCGGACGGGGCCAGGGCTTCTCGCGCGGCGGGAGCGACCGGGGCGCCGTGCGCGACCTGAACGGGCGGCAGGGGGGGAATCGGCCGCCCCGTGCGCCGCAGGCTGCCCAGGCTCCGGCCCAGCCCGACAGCGGCCAGGGGGGCGACGCGGACGCCAAACGCCGCCGCCGCCGCCGTGGGCGCCGGGGGAACGGCAACGGGCCACAGGGGTAAGGGAAAAGGTTAAAAGAGCGGGTCAGGGGAAAACCTCTGGCCCGCTTCCTTTGGCCGTGAGTTATGAGTGGACAGCAGCCCAGCGGTAGGAGTGGGGAGCTTATCAGGTGGCTGGTGAGGGTCGGGGCTGAGGGGGTTGTTCAAAGCACACCGCTCACAGCCCTCCTCACGTCGCGTATGCCCGCGCCACGCTCGTCAGCACGCTCCGCAGCTCGCCCGGCGTGATCAGGCCCATCGCCATCGCGTGGCTGGCGGCGTTCAGGCTGTCGGCGGCGAGGACGAGGTCCACGCCCGCCCGGCGGACTTCCTCCCGGAGCTTCAGGACGCCCTCGTCGCGCCCGGCTTCCGTCACGTCCCGGATGTAGACGGCGAGCACCCGCCCGGGGTGGCGGCGCACGACCTCGGCATAGATTTCGGGGTCCTTCTCGCCGCTGTCGCCGACCAGGACGAACTTCAGGTCGGGGAAACGGGTGAAGATACGCTCGATGACCCCGTGCTTGTACCCGCCGTGCCCGCCCAGCAGGTCGAAGCCCCAGTTCCGCAGAAAGAGCGGCCCCAGCGGAATGCGGCGGTAGTCCAGGAATTGCCACAGCAGGTCGAAGAAATTCCAGGGACTGCTGGAGACGTAGAAGATCGGGTTGCGCAGCTCGCCGTCCCGGACCATCGCCCGGTAGAGCGCGCCCACGCCGGGAAAGGGCAGACGGGTGCGGGCGTTGCCGGTCAGGCTGGTGTAGAGCATCCGGGGCAGGCTGGTCACGTCCGACTGGAGCACGGTGTCGTCCAGGTCGCTGATGATGCCGAAGCGCGCCCCGGCGACCACCTGCACGCGGGCGCGGGTGACGCCCTCGCGGCCCCCGATGGTCAGGCCCGCCTCGTGCCAGCCGCCCGCGAAGGGCGTGCCGCCCTCCCCCGGCACGAACGTCAGGGTGAAGTAGCCGTCGCTGTCGCTGACGCCGCTCGCCGTGACGCTCCCCAGCGTGCCGGTGACTTTGACCCCGCCCACCTCACGCGAGAGCAGGCGGCGCAAGGTGCTGCGGAAGTTGCGCCAGCGCGGGTCGCCCTTTTTCGCGGGGGCGAGCGCGCGGGGCAGCAGCACCCGGCCGGTCAATTCCACGAACTGGGGCGTGCCCCAGCCCACGTAGGGTTGCAGGATCAGCTTGCCGCGGGCGCGGCGGGGCTGCACGTACCCGCTGACCGCGTGGTCCACCGCCCGCAAGGCCCGTTCCAGCGTGGGTTGCACCGCCTTGAAGCCCATCTTGGCCGCGTTCATCTGCGGCCCAGTCTACGAAGTCGGGAGCGGGGAAGGCAGCCCGCCCGCCTGAAGGGAACGCTGAGAGATGGGTCAGGCCGCAGCACCCCGGTCCCGTCCTACCGGTGGTCGTAGCGGCGGTGAATAATTCGGGCGGTCACCCAGTCCCCGAGGCTGGGCAGCAAATGCTCCAGGGCGGCGAGCAGCGCGTAGAAGCGTGGCACGATCACCTCACGGCGCGGATGCTCCAGCACGTCGGCCATCGCGCGGGCCACGATCTCCGGCCCGGGCATGGGGAGGCGGGCCGAGGCGGTCATCTCGCTGCGGACGAAGCCGGGGGCGATCAAGCTGACCTCCACCCCAGTGCCCTGAAGTTCGCGGCGCAGGCCCAGCGAGAAGCCGCGCAGGCCGAACTTGCTCGCGGAGTACATGCCGTGCGTCGCGGCGCGCCCCGCCACCGAGCCGATGTTGACGATGTGACCCGCCCCGCGTGAGCGCATCTCGGGCAGCACCAGCCGCGTGAGTTCAATGGGCGCCTCCAGGTTCACCCGCAGCACCCGCAGGGGATCGGGATCGTCCCACCACCAGCCCCGCTCGACGGTAACGCCCGCGTTGTTGATCAGCACGTCGATGGGGCCGAAGTGCGCGCGGGCCGCGTCCACGAGCGCGCGGCGGGAGGCGTCGTCGGTCACATCGGTCGGGACGGCGATCACGCGCGAGCCGGACGGGTCGAGTTCGCGGGCGAGGGCGGCGAGTTCGGCCTCGCGGCGGGCCGCCAGCACCAGCCGGTGCCCCCTGGAGGCAAGTTCAAAGGCCGCCGCCCGACCGATGCCGCTCGAAGCGCCCGTGAGGATCACCGTGCGCGATTTGGCTGGAAGAGAGGTCATGGCGCCCATGCTAAAGGGTGGGGAAGTCGGGGCGCTGCCAGTCCGCGCGGCTCACTACCCACTCGACCACCCGGCAGGGACGCCCGGGGCGTAGGCGAGTTCGCGCCGGAAGAATGCCAGCAGCCTGCGCTCCACCTCGTCCTGATGGGTCTCGTTGATGAAGTGGTCGCCCTCCAGTTCCACGAGTTCAGTGCAGGCATTCCCGGCCTTCAGCGCCGCATGCATCCGCCGCGCCTGGGACACGGGAACATGCTCGTCATTCCTTCCATGCAGGTGGATAAAGGGGGCACAGTGGCCCGCCACATGCGTGACCGGGCTCGCCAGCACCGCAAGGTCAGGTCGGCCAGCCAGCGGAGCACCGAACAGGGGGAAGGGCTCCGGCCCGAACAGCATCCCCGGGTCGAGGAAATCCATCACGCCGCCGACATTGCCGACCACCTGAACCTCGGAAGACTGGTCCTCCCAGCCACCATCCAGGCCCTCCAAGCCAGGATGCCCCGCAGTCGTGCCGAGCAACGCGGCGAGATGTGCCCCGGCGCTGATTCCCCAGACACCGATGCGCTCTGGGTCAACGCCAAGCGTGTCTGCATGCGCCCGCAGCCACCTCACCGCCGTCTTCACGTCGTGAATCTGTGCGGGGAACGTCGCGTCCGGCGCGAGCCGGTAATCCACGGACACGGTCACGAACCCGGCCCGGGCGAGAAAGACGTTCGCCACCGGCCATTTGCCGAACATGACCCACGCGCCCCCGTGGATGTGCATGACGGCGGGGAGCGGTTCTGCGGAACGCTGGTGTGAGCGCAAAACGTCGAGTCGCAGACCATGAGCGCTGAAGGTCACGTCCTCCAGCAGTTCCAGGTCGGGGGGCGGGAAGGCTTCGGCACCCATCCCACGTACCCTAGCGCGCTGGCCTTTGCTGGACGTGGAGAGGCGGAAGGAGGCTCTCTCCCACCACTCTTTCCTCAGCCGCCCGTCAGGCGGGCACGCGAGACTGCGGGGATGAAGGTGCTGCCGTCCGTTCTCCTCGCCGCCGCCCTCGTGGGTGCGGGGGCGCTCGCCGCCCCGCAGATCATCCCCATCCCGGCGCTGCCCCCATCGTCGGGAACGCCTCTTCCCGAACTCGCCCCCCTGCCCCCCCGACCAGCACCGCTGCCGCCGCTCGTGCCGCTCTCGCCCTCGCCCATCACACCTGCTGCGTACCGGCCCTCCGACCCCCTCTTCGCGCAACAGTGGAACCTCCAGGCGATCCGGGCACCGGGGGCGTGGGCGCAACTAGCGGGGACGGGACGGGGAGCGCGGGTGACGGTCGCCGTGCTGGACACCGGATTCGTCAACTCGCCGGAGCTGGCGGGCCGGGTGGTGAACGGGTACGACTTCGTCTCCGACCCGGCGCGGGCGGGGGACGGGAATGGGCGCGACCGCGACGCGAGCGGCGTGGGCGAGTTCGCCTACCACGCGGAGGTCATCGGGAACCTGATCGGGGCGGCGCACGACGGTCGGGGCATGGCGGGCATCAACCCCCAGGCGCGCGTGGTGCAGGTGCGGGTGGCGGGCACGGACGGCATGGTCGCCCCGCAGGACCTCGCGGACGGGCTGCGCTGGGCGGCGGGGCTGAGCGTTCCGGGCACGCCGCTCAACCTCTATCCGGCGAAGGTGCTCAACCTCAGCCTGTTCGCGGACTTCATCCCGCTGACGGGGTGCGACGCACGCATTCAGGCGGCGGTGGACGCGGTGACCGCGCGCGGGGCACTCGTGGTGGCGGGGGCGGCGAATGACGGGGCGGATGCCCGTGGCTACTCGCCCGCCGGGTGCCGCAACGTGCTGACGGTGACCAGCGTGACCCAGGGCGGACAGCGCCCGGGCTACGCGAACTGGGGCACGAGCGTCGCGCTGGCCGCACCCGGGGGCGAACCCGGCCACGGCATTCCGGCGAGCAGCCTGAGTGGCCCGGGCGGGGAGCGGTCCCCGAACGGCACGAGCTTTGCCGCCCCCCACGCGGCGGGCGTGGCGAGCCTGCTCTTCGGCTTGAAGCTCACGCTGACGCCCGCGCAGGTACGCGACCTGCTGACCCGCACCGCCACGCCCTTTCCCGGTGGCCGCTGCGACCCCGACCCGGGCAAGCTCTGTGGCCGGGGCACCCTGAATGCGGAAGCGGCGGTGCGGGCGGCGCTGGCCTCCCCGGGACCCTCCGCCCCCGCCGGAACGCTACGCTAGCCCCATGAAGACCCGGAGGAACCTGTGAACGCCCCCGCGTGGCGCATCTGGCTGGTGGTCGCGCTGATGTGCGGGTGGGGCATCCTGACCATCCGCTTCGTGCAGAAGGGGAACGTTCCCTTCGCCCTCCTGTGCGCCCTCCTGCTGATCTCCAACGGCGTGACCCTCTGGCGGCTGACGAAGAGGGGGAAGTAGGGGCTACACCCGCAGACGGGAACGGTGCAGCCGCCAGCCGCGAGTCCGGCTGTAACGGATCAGGTCGGATGTGGGAAGCACCACCCGCGGCGTCATCCATGACTGGGAGGGCTTGTGGAGCGCCCAGCCCGCGCCGAGCGTGACGGCGGCGTGCTGAACGGCCCCCGCCTCATCACGCCACACCAGGAGCGTTCCGGGCTGATCGTCTCGTCCACCGGGCTGAGCACGGCCAGCCAGAAAAGCCTCGAAGGGCTCGCGCTGCATCCATTCCTGCTCCGCACCCCCTACCCCCGCCGCAGCCATCACCGTGCCGAAGCAGTTCGGGCCGCTCGCGTCGGGGAAGGTGCCTGCCAGTTCGCGGGCCCGGGGGAGGAGGAGCGCGGCGGCCTCCCAGACGACCTCGGGCACCTCCGCTCCCCGGCACTCCCGCTGGCCCTGTGCGACAGCCCGGGCCAGGACAGCGGGTGACAGGAGGGACGGCCACCACACGAAGCGCCCTCCCGTGAGGTGCGGGAGCAGGTCGGCGAAGTCGCGGACGCGCGGCACCGCTCCCCGCCCATGCCGCACCTGCGCCCCGAGCAGGGCGCGGCGGGTGGATGGGGGCAGGGCCAGCCAGTCCTCCTCGGTAAGCCAAGCAATTTGGCTGGCTTCTGGCAGCACGAACCAGAGGGTGAAGGTATCTGTGTCACGTCCCGCCGGTGGAAAGAACTCTTCTGCTCGGGGCACCGTCTTCAAGCCCAACTTGTCTGCTTCCGCCGCCGTCAGGAAGAAGGGCTGCCGAGCCGGAGCCAGCCACCCGGCCCAGGTCTGGAGCAGGTCAGGCGGGACGGGGACGTTCAGGACACGCACGCTCAGAGCGGCAGGACGTACACCTCGCCGTCCTCGACGAGGGTGCGGTAAATCTTGACCGGCTTCACGGCGGGAAGCGTCTTGGCCTTGCCGGTCGCCAGTTCGAACTTGGCGCCGTGCTTCTCGCAGGTGATGCGGCCCAGGCTCACTTCGCCGCCCAGCAGGGGGTAGTCCTTGTGGGTGCAGTTGTTCCGCAGGGCGTAGAACTGGCCCTCGTAGCGGATGACGACCACGCTCACGCCGCCCACCGTCACCGCCGTCTGGCTGCCCTCCGGCAGTTCCGCCTCCGCCCCCACCCGCACCCGCTCGACCCCGACCGCCTCGCTCATGGGGGCGAGTCTAGCGGGCTGGGAGGGAAAAGGACGTGACGCGCTGCCCGGTGGGGACGAGAGCGAGAACACGCATGGTCGCAAGCCAGAAGGCACCCCCGACGCCCCACTAAGCTGTTAAGGTCACGCCCCGCACCCCGTCTCCAGCCGGGTCCGCACTTCCCCCTGCGGCGTCCACTCGCCCCCCGTGATCCCGAAGCCCTCGTAGTAGGAGCTGAAGGTCAGAATCTCCATCCGGCCATCGCCGTTCAGGTCCGCCAGCCCCGCCAGGCGGTAGAGGCTCGCCAGGGGCATGGGGGCGCCGCTTCCGGGATCGTAGGGCGTGCGGGGAGCGAGCGACGCGCCGAGGACCGTGGTGTGGGCCTTCCCATTTCGCACCGAGCGCAGGAGGAGCAGGCTGTAATCGCCGGGCTGCCCGACAGGCGGGGGGTAGAGGCCCGAACGCTCGGCGTAATGGGCAGCCTCGATGATGACCTCATCCGTCCCGTCGCCGTCGAGGTCAGCGCGGGTAAGGCCGAGCAGGTTGACCTGTGGGTTTTTCAGCCCCCGGCGCACCAGCTCATCGCGGACAAGCGCCCGGTAGGCCGGGTTGGAGGTCGGAAGGACGGTGACCGGGCGTGGGCGGGAGTTCCCGGTGGTGGACGTGACGACGCGGAAAACGGGGCTGGCCGGTAGGGGTTTTAACCCCAGATCGAAGCTGTCCTCGCAGGGGACGCCGAGGGAGGAGGCCCGAGTGCCGCCCGCGGTGGTCCCCCGGCCCGGCAAGTCCTGCACCCGGTAGCGGGCGCCCGCAACCAGGCGCGGAGCCGTGGCTGCCGGAGAGAGCCACCGCCCGCCGTCCCACGCGCCCAGCAGGATCGGCCTCGTCTCGCCGGGGAGCAGCACGAGCGCGGGCCGCAGAGGAGCAGAGGCTGATACTCCCAGGGAGACGCAGGCGAGCAGGGCCAGGGCGGACAGGGCGGGGCGGGGCATACCGCCAGTCTCGGCTCACCCGGGGATGCGTAAGTGAGAGGCGTCAGTCCCCCGCCCGGACGGTCACCCGGTTCCCCCAGGGATCATCGAAGGAGAGGGCGTCACCGCTGTCCTGCACGAACAGGTCGCGGGCGGCGAGGTGCGCCCGCAGCGGCTCCAGCTCCGGCGTGATGAACTCGGTGCCGCCCAGCCCTGCCGCAGGAAACGCGGGTCGCCCCTGCCCGCGCGAGTGCCACTCGTTCAGCCCCAGGTGGTGGTGGTAGCCGCCCCAGGATAGGAACGCTGCGCCCGGAAAGTGCGACACCACGTCCAGCCCGAGCGCGTCCGAGTAGAAGCGGGCAGCCTCGGCGGCGCCCCCCACTTTCAGGTGAACGTGGCCGATGGTGGTTCCAACGGGGGCGCCCTCAAAGGGGATGCCCCCCGCCTCCGCCAGAACAGCCTGCACATCCACCGGCAGGGTGTCCATCCTCACCTGGCCGTTTTCCCAGGTCCACTCGCCGCGGGGGCGGTCGCGGTAGACCTCGACGCCGTTGCCCTCGGGGTCGTTCAGGTAGATCGCCTCGCTGACGAGGTGGTCGCCCGTCCCCAGCCGCAGGCCGAGCGAGGCCGCGTGCGTGAGCCAGCGCCCCAGATCGGCGCGGGTCGGCAGCAGGAAGGCCGTGTGGTAGAGGCCGGGGCGACCGACGGCGGGCGCGGGAAGGTCTGGGCGGGACAGCAGGTGGAGCAATGGCGTGCCGTGCGCCCCCAGGGTGACGCGGTCTTCTCCCTCAAAGAGGGGTGCGAGGCCCAGCACCCCGGCATAGAACGCGGACAGGCGCGGCAGGTCGCGGGCGAGGAGCGTGACCGGGCCGACGTGGGTGGACGCGGGCAGGACGGGGGGCGCGGAGGTCATACCTCATTTTGCTCCAAGTACTTTAAAAAATCAATCGATTGATAATTCTATCCATCTCTATGCCGTGAGCGCCTGCTCAGAACCCGCTCCACCCAAAGGTGGATGAGCAATCACCTCTTTTGAGGTACATACTCAAAGCAGTACCACCCCTTAATCCTGCTTTCCCCGGAGGCCCCTATGGTTCAGACCGCGCTCCATGCTCTGTATGACGCCCTCTCCCGGCTGGCGGCCCTCGCGGTGCCGCTGGCCGTCACGCTGGGGGCGCTGCTGCTGGCGCTCCTGCTCGTCGGCCTGCTGGACCGCGAACGCTTCCGGGCGGGGCTGAGCTGGGCCGGGGGGCGGCTGCCGTTTCTGGGGCGCTGGGGGCTGGTGGCGCTCGCGCTTGGGGCGGGGGCGCTCGCCACCCATGTGACGCGCCGCGCGGTGGACGCCCGGATGGGGGCGCAGCTCAACGCCCGCTACGCGAACACGGCGGACCCGGCGGGCGGAGAGACGGTGCAGACGGCCCCGCGCGTCAGCCTGCTCACGACGCGGACGTACACGCGCACGCTGGTCCTGCCCGCCGACGTGTACGCCCGGCTCAACCTGAACGGCGGCTGGGAGACGCTGCTGCCGTACCTCAGCGGGGTGGGGGGCCAGAGCGTGCAGGACCTGCGCGAGGGCTTTACCCGGCGGGGCCGGAATCTGGTCTACACCCGCGACGTGACCCTGCAATCGGAAGAACCCCTGGGGCTGGACACCACCCGCGCCTACGCCGACCTGCGCTTCGTGAACCCGGCGGGCGGGCGCGGCACGTACTACAACGCGACCTTCAGCGCCGACTACACCTTCACCAACCCGCGGGAGAAGGCGAGCCCCGTGCGCTTCGTGTTCCCCCTCCCGTACGGCAGCGGCACCCTGAGCGGCTTTCGCCTGACGGTGAACGGCCGGGCCTACCGGGCGAGCGACCTGGGGGGCGGCAGCGTGTGGGAGGGTGTGGTAGGTGCCGGGCAGACCGTGCGGGTGAACGTCACCTATCAGCACCAGGGCTCGCGCGGCTGGAGTTACCGCCTGGCGGATCGGCGCGAGCCGCTGCGGAATCTCGACCTCACCGTGACGGCCAACCGGCCCGCCAAGTTCGAGCGGTACAGCCTCTATCCCACGTCGGCGGAGCGCACCGCGTTCGGCGGTCCCCAGACGCTGCGCTGGCAGCTTCAGGACGTGATCACCGCGCAGAACGTGGCGGTCGTGTTCGCCCAGGGCAGCGTGCGCGAGATGCTCGCCAAGATCGGCTTGGTGCAGCCACCCGCGCTCGTGCTGGCCGCGCTGCTCGCCGTGCTGTGGGCCGGGCGGCGGCGCCTGCCCCTGCCCCCGCTGCGGCTGGCGGGCGCGCTGCTGGGATTGGGCGTCGGGTTCGTCTTCGGAGGGGTGCTGACCGCCTATCTGCCCCCGGTCGTGGCCGTCCCGCTCGGGGCGCTGCTGGGCGCGGCGTTCGGGGTCATGGTGCTGGGGCGCGCGTACCTCTTCCCCCTCGTCGCCGCCGCCCTCGTGCCGCTCGCGTTCCTGGCCGTCGGGCACGCGGGGCTGCTCCTCACGCTGCTGGCGGCGGTCACGCTGGGGGTCCTGTTCCTGACGCGGGAGGGGTTCCCGACGGTGGAAAGGCGGGTGGCCTGAGCTGGCGCGCATTCCTGTCTCCCCTCCGGGCTTTTCTCTGGTACGGTCGGGTATGCGCGCCCATCTGCTCAGCACCCTGATCCTCGGCCTGCTGTCCACCGCCCTGGCCCAGAGTGGGGAGATGCGGACCCAGGAGGGGGCCCTCACCCGCCTGCTGGGGGCCGGGCAGCCCCGGGCGGAGTGGTTCGCGCCGGAATTCCTTGCCCAGGTGCCTTTGGCGACCATCACCGCGCAACTCGCCGGCATCCGTCAGGCGTACGGCGCCTTCGTGCGGCTGGACACGCTGGAGGGGCGCCCGCTCGCCGTGTACGAGCGCGGCACCCTGCTGATCACGGTGGCCTCGGTCGATGCCCAGGGACGGCTCACCGGCTTCGGGGCCGTGCCGGGTCCGGCGCCGCAGGGGACCACCCAGGCCCCCACGCAGGCCGAACGGGACACCATCCTCCAGACCCTGACCCGCGTGTTCCAGCCGGGGACGGTGGACCCCGCCCTCTTCGCCCCCGAGTTCCTGGCGGCGGTGCCCGAGACGCAGCTCCGGGAGCAGTTCTCGGCGATCCGGGCTCAGTTCGGCGCCTTCGTCCGGGTGGACCTGACGGGCGACGTGCCCAGGGTGATCTACGAGCGCGGCGCCCTCAACGTCACGTCGCTCCGGGTGGATGCCCAGGGCCGCGTCACGGCGCTCACCATCACGCCGGAGGTCACCTTCACCTCCCTGGAGGAGGCGCGGGCCGCCTTCGCCGCGCTGCCGGGTCAGGTCAGCCTGCTCGTGCGCGAGGTGGGCACGGGCCGGACCCTGGCCGCCCTGAACCCGTCCCGGCCCCTCGCCGTGGGCTCGACGTTCAAGCTGGCGATCCTGGGTGAATTGCAGGCGCAGGTGGGGCGCGGCGAGCGGAATTGGACGGACGAGGTCACGCTGACGGACGCCGACCGGAGCCTCCCCAGCGGCACATTGCAGGACGCCCCGGCGGGCAGCCGCTACACCCTGCGGGACCTCGCCGCGCGGATGATCCGGGACAGCGACAACACCGCGACCGACCTGCTGCTGCGCGTGGTGGGCCGCCCCGGGGTGGAGGCGCGGCTGGGGCAGACCGCGATGCCGAACACACGAGAAGCCTTCGCGCTGAAAAACCCCGCCAACCTGGACCTGCTGCGCGCCTACCGCTCGGCGGGCCTGGACCGGGAGGCGCGGCGCAGGGTCCTCGCGCAGGCCGCCACGGCGCCGCTCCCGAACGCCGCGCTCTTTGCCCAGGGTCCCGTGGCGCGTGACGTGGAGTGGTTCGTGAGCACCGAGCGGCTCTGCGCCCTGATGGCGGACGTGGCGGCCCTGCCCGAGACGACCCTGAACCCCGGCGTGGCAAGTCCCGCCGACTTCGCCCGGGTGAGCTACAAGGGCGGCAGCGAGGGCGGGGTGCTGAACCTCACGACGCAGCTCACGAACAAGGCCGGGAAGACGTACTGCGTGAGCGCGACCTGGAACGACGCCCGCCTCTTGAACGACGATGGGTTCATCGCCCTGTACGGTGGCGTGCTGCGGCTGCTGCGCTGAGGTCAGGAACAACGAAGGGGAGGACCCATCTCCGGCCCTCCCCCTGCCACCTCACGCTTACTCGAAGAGGGTGCTGACGCTCTCCCCGGTGTGGATGTTGGCGATGGCGTTGGCGAAGAGCGGCGCCACGTCAAGGACGGCGAGCTTGCCGTTGGAGGCGGCGATCTTCTCCGGCGACACGTACACCGTGTTCGTGCTGGCGACCTGCGTTACGTCCAGAGCCGCAATGCGCTCGATGGCGGGGCCGGTGTAGACGCCGTGGGTCACCGCCACGTACACGTCCTTGGCGCCCATCGAGCGGGCGATGTTCACCGTCTCGACCAGGCTCCCGGCGGTGCTGATCTCGTCGTCCACGATGAAGACGGTCTTGCCCTCCACCTCACCGATGAGCGCCCGGGGCCGGACTTCCGTGTCCGAGAGCCGTTCCTTGTCGATCATGGCGAGGCCAGAGTCGAGGCGGCGGGCGATCTGCGAAGCCCGCTTGATGCTGCCCGCGTCGGGGGCGAGGACCACGCCCTCGTGCGCGTTCGGCACGCACGACTTGAAGTGCTGGCTGAGGACCCGGTCGGCGGAGAGGTGATCGACGGGCACCTTGAAGTAGCCGTGCACCTGCGGCGAGTGCAGGGTCATCGTCAGGATGCGGTCGGCCCCCGCCTCCTGCAAGATGTCGGCGACGAGCCGCGCGGCGATGGAGATGCGCGGGCTGTCCTTCTTGTCACTGCGGGCATACGAGTAGTACGGGATGACGGCGGTGACCCGGCCCGCCGACGCGCTCTTGGCCGCGTCGATCATCAGCAGCAGTTCCATGATCGCGTCGCTGACGGGCGTGGAGAAGGTCTGCACGATAAACACGTCGCCCTCACGCAGCGACTGCTCGTAATGCACGATCAGGTTGTCGTTGGTGAACTTCTCGGTCTTGCTCTGACCCAGGGTCACGCCGAGGTTGTCGCAGATCGCCTGCGCGAGCGGCCGGTTGCTCTGTCCGGCGAACACGAGCAGGGGCTGGCGGCGGCTTTGCGCCAGCCGCTCTAACTGGGGGCGTGGGGACACGGTCACGGTGGGGAACCTCCGGGAAAGGGGAGCGGTGATCTTCTCGCGCTGGGGCGAACGCACCGCAGCATACCCGGCCCGGCGAGTCACTGTCACGGCGCTGAAGGGGGCGTCCGTCCCCGACGTGGGGACAGCCCGGGAACGGGTAGCATGACCCGTGGCCTGGCTTCTCCTACTCCTGGCGGTCCTCGTGGGCACCGCAGTTCCCCTCCAGACCGCCGCCAACTCGCGCCTCGCGCTGGCGGCCGGGCATCCCACCTGGGCCGCCCTGATCAGCGTCATCCTCACCCTGCTGCTGCTCACCACCTTTGTCCTGCTCGTGCGGCCCGGTCACGTCTCGGCGCTCGCGGGCACGAGGCTGCCGTGGTGGACCTGGATCGGCGGGGCCTTTGGAATGATCTACCTGGTGGGGCTCGCCGCACTGGCCCCCCGTCTGGGCACTGCCACGCTGTTTAGCCTGACTGTGCTGGGGCAACTGCTGGCGGCAGGGGTCTTGGAACACTTCGGCTGGCTGGGGCTGCCGCACCACGCCCTGACACCGGGGCGAGTGCTGGGGCTGGCGCTGGTCGTGGTGGGAATTGTGCTGGTGCGGCGGTTCTAGCCCAGGCAAGTGAACCTCATATGCTTGGGCCATGACCTCCAAGCCTGATCCTCAACGCATCGCTCAGCTCAAACGACGCTATGTGGGACAGGGGTTGAATGAGGCAGAACTGCGGCGCGTCGAAGCTGGCCTCGGCCTGCACATTCCCCCGACCTATCGCACGTTTCTCTCTCTGACTGGGAAGATGTCCGGCACGATTCCTGATTGGGAAGGTTCTGATTACGCAGGTGACCTTCTCGACCTCAACTTGGAGGCACGTCAGCTCCTGACCAGGAACCCACACCTTCAGCAACTTCCCCAGGATGCGTTCGTATTCCTATTCCACCAGGGCTATAGCTTGCTCTTCGTCCTCGCATCCCTTGGCGACGCTTCACCCGTGTACACCTATGCGGAAACGGAAGAACCCTGGATGACCGCTTTCGAACAAGTTGCCGAATACTTGGACGACGTGATGTTGCAAGTCGCCCCGAGCGATTGGCGGGCAGCGAAAATCATCACGGGCACGGCGATCACCTCATAGGCATTGCCTTTGAGTAAGAAGGCGGGGGCGCGGCCCACCTCGCCACGCCCCCGCCTTTCCCACTACCTCACTCGCCCCGGAAGATTTTCCCCACCTTGCCCAGGAAGCCCTCGCGGTGTTCGTTCACCTCGTCGCCGACGGCTCGGGCGTAGGCGTGCAGGGCCTCGCGCGCCTCGGGGGTGAGCTGGCCGGGCTTGGGGACCGCGATCTCGTACTCGACGATCAGGTCGCCCACTCCGGCGCCCTGCAAGCGGGGCAGGCCCTGGCCGCGCAGGCGGTGGAGTTCGCCGTGCTGGGTCCCGGCCTTGACCTCGACCGCTTGCGGGCCGTCGAGCGTCGGGACCGTGATCTCGCCGCCCAGGGTGGCCTTGGCAAAGCCGATCTTCGCCGTGTAGATCAGGTGCTCCTGCTCGCGGCGCAGGTCGGGGTGGGGCTCCATCTCGATATGCACGTACAGGTCGCCGTTGCCGCCCGGCCCCTCGTGGCCCCGGCCCGCCACCCGGATGCGGTAACCCTCGTCGATGCCGCGCGGGAGCTTGACGCTGACGCGCTCGGCCTTGAGGGTCCGGCCCCGCCCCTTGCAGACCGTGCAGGGCTCCTCGATGGTCTGGCCCTCGCCGCGGCAGGTCGGGCAGGGCTGCTGGGTCTCCACCACGCCGAAGATCGTGCGGGCCTGGGCACGAACGGCGCCCATGCCGCCGCAGGTCGGGCAGGTCCTGGGCGGCTTCCCGCCGGGCTCCGTGCGGCCGCCGTGGCAATGCTCGCAAGTCGTCAGGCGGTCCACCTCGACCTCGATCTCCTCGCCCGCGCGCGCCTGGAGCAGGGTGACGCGCGCCTCGGTCTCGATGTCGTCGCCGCGTGCCGGTCCCCGGCGGCCCCCCCGCGCCCCCCCCAACCCGCCGAAGAGCTGCTCGAAGATGTCCATGGGGTCGAAGCCCACGCCCCCCATGCCGCCGAAGGGGTCACCGCCCGGCATCCCGGCGCCCGGCGCGCTGCCGAAGCGGTCGTAGTGGGCGCGCTTCTCGGGGTCCGAGAGAACGGCGTACGCCTCGTTGATGCGGGCGAACTGCTCGGCGGCCCCCGGCTCCTTGTTGCGGTCGGGGTGGTACTTCAGGGCCAGCTTGCGGTAGGAACTCTTGATCTCGTCGGCGCTCGCGGTGCGCGAGACACTCAGCAGTTCGTAATAGTCCATGTGTGTTTGCACGCCAGGCATCACCCAGCCTCCGTCTCCCAGGTTAACACGACCGGACTCAAGAAACGTGGGCGCGTCTAGGCGGTGGGCATGGGATCAGGGACCCGCGCGAAGTAGTCCAGCCGCATCGCCCCCCGCACCGCCCGCATCGTCCCGGCGGCAACCTCCCGGCCCCGCTCGGTGCCGTCCCGGACGATAGCCTCCACGCCCACCCGGTCCCGCGCAAACTCGGCCCGGCGTCCGCGGATGGGGGCCAGGGTCGCCTCCAGCACCTCCAGCAGGTGCCGCTTGACCCGCACGTCGCCCAGGCCGCCCCGGCGGTAGTGGTCCTTGAGCGTCTGCACCCCCGCCTTATCCGGGTCGAAGGCGTCGAGGTAGGCGAAGACCGGGTTGCCCTCCACCGTGCCGGGGTCCTCCACCCGCAGGTGGTTGGGGTCCGTGTACATCCCGCGCACCTTGCGGGCCACCTCGTCCGCGCTGTCGGAGAGGAAGATGGCGTTACCCAGCGACTTGCTCATCTTGGCGCGGCCGTCCAGCCCGGGCAGGCGCGCGGTCTCCCCCACCAGCGCTTTCGGCTCGACCAGCACGGGCGCGTAGAGGTGGTTGAAGCGGCGCACGATCTCGCGCGTCTGCTCGATCATCGGAAGCTGATCGTCGCCGACCGGCACGAGGTTCGCCCCGAAAGCCGTGATGTCCGCCGCCTGGGACACGGGATACACGAAGAATCCGGCGGGCACCGCCTCCCCGAAGCCCTTCTGCGCGATCTCGGTCTTGACGGTCGGATTCTGCCGCAGGTGCGACACCGTGACGAGGTTGAGGTAGAAGACGGTGAGTTCGGCAATCTCGGGGACCTGGGACTGGATCACGAACGTCGCCGCCCGTGGGTCCAGGCCAACGGCGAGGTAATCCAGCGCCACCTCCAGCACGTTGTCCCGCACCTTCTGGGGATGCTCGAAGTTGTCGGTCAGCGCCTGCACGTCCGCGAGCAGGACGTAGGTTTCGTACTCGTGCTGGAGCGCGACCCGGTTTCGCAGCGAGCCGACGTAGTGGCCGATGTGGAGGGGACCGGTGGGGCGGTCGCCCGTCAGGATGCGGGGTTTGGTCATGGAGTCCTCCGAAGGGAAAAAGAAAAGGCGCCCAGATCACTCCGGGCGCGGCCTGCCAGCAGAAACGAGGAAGGTCACCCGGTCAACTTCCGGGCCACCACCACACGTTCTGCAGGCTCATGAGGGTCAGCATAGCAAGTTCTCCCGCCTACCGCTCCACCGCCGCGTAGGTGCCCAGCGCGATCATCGCCCCGCCGGAAGCGAGGCGCTGACCCTTCTGGAAGCGGGCATTCAGCCGCAGACGCGAGCCCAGCGGTCCGGCGAACACGGCCACGAGGAGGTCGGCGAGCGTATTCAGGACGACGGAGGTGGTGCCCAGCAGGACGAACTGCCAGAACACGTTTCCCGCATCGGCGCGAACGAACTGGGGGATGAAGGCCAGGAAAAACAGCGCCGTCTTGGGGTTGAGCATCTCGGTAATGATCCCCTGAGTGAAGGCCTGACGTTGCCGCCCAGCGCCCACGTCCAGTTCCAGCCTCTCCCGGGACAGCAGGGTGCGCACGCCGAGGTAGATCAGGTAAGCGGCGCCCGCGTACTTCACGACGCTGAAGGCCACCGACGAGGCCAGGATGAGGGCCGAGAGCCCGGCGGCAGAGGCGAAAACGTGGAACATCCCGCCCACCAGAGTGCCCAGCGAACTCTGCACCCCGTCGCGCCGCCCCCCGCCCAGGCTGCGCGCGAGGACGTACAGCAGCCCGGGACCGGGAAGTGCGGCGAGCACCAGGGCCGCCAGGAAGAACGCGCCGTACTGCTGGGGATCAACCATGGCTCAGCCTAGCAGCCGTCTCCTCAACCCCCCAGTCCAGGATGACCTTGCCGCTCCGCCCGCTGAGCATGGCGGCGAAGCCCTTCTGGTACTCGCCGATGGGGAAACGGTGCGTCAGGACGGGGGTGAGGTCGAGCCCCGACTGGATCAGGGCCGTCATCTTGTACCAGGTTTCGAACATCTCGCGGCCATAGATGCCCTTGATCGTCAGCATCTTGAAGATCACGTCGTTCCAGTCGATGTCCACGTGGCCCGAGGGAATGCCCAGCATCGCCACCTTGCCGCCGTGGTTCATCGTGCGGATCATCTGGGCCAGCGCCGCGCCGCTGCCGCTCATCTCCATCCCCACGTCGAAGCCCTCGGTCATGCCGAGTTCGGTCTGAGCGACGGCCCACAGATCCTCGCGGGCGACGTTGACGGCACGAGTCGCGCCCATCTTCCGCGCCAGGTCCAGGCGGTAGTCGTTCACATCGGTCACCACGACGTTCCGCGCCCCGACATGGCGGGCGACGGCAGCGGCCATCACGCCAATCGGGCCTGCCCCGGTGATCAGCACGTCCTCGCCCACCAGGTCGTAGGTCAGCGCCGTGTGGACCGCATTGCCGAAGGGGTCGAAGATGGAGGCGATCTCGTCGGGGATGCCCTCGGGGATCTTGAAGGCGTTGAAGGCGGGCAGCACGAGGTACTCGGCAAAACTTCCCGGGCGGTTCACCCCCACCCCCTGCGTGTTGCGGCAGAGGTGGCGGCGACCGGCGCGGCAGTTGCGGCAGTGCCCACAGGTGACGTGGCCCTCGCCGCTCACCCGGTCCCCGATCTCGAAGCCGCGCACCTCCGAGCCCATCCCGGCGACCACGCCGACGTATTCGTGGCCGACGACCATGGGGACGGGGATCGTCTTCCGCGCCCACTCGTCCCACCTGTAGATATGCACGTCGGTGCCGCAGATGGAGCTGTTCTTGATGCGGATGAGCAGGTCGTTCGGGCCGGGCGTGGGCACTTCCGTCTCGACCATCCACAAGCCCTCGCGCGCTTCCTGCTTGCTGAGGGCCTTCATGGTGGTGGGGGTCGAGGTCGTATCAACGGGCGAGGGGGCGGTCATGGCAGGTCCTTTCGGGGAGGGGGTGCCTCCCGGTGTCGTCATAGGCGGGGCCGCGCTGGGGCGGCGCACTCGGTTTCCAGCCCACCATAACGCGGGGGAAGGCCACCCACCATGCCCGCTCTCACGCCGAAGGCCCAAGTGAGCCTCAAGGTGGGGAGGAGGCTGGCCGGGTACGCTGGACGCATGATCCGCTACCGCAGGCAGAACGCCCTGACCCCCGAAAAAGACGCCGAGATCACGGTGAACCTCACGCCGCTGCTGTTTTTCGCGGTGGGCTACGTGGCGATGCGGGCGCTGCTGGGCACGTTGATGCAGGGGCAGAACGAGTAGCCGCTGCGGTACCCTGTCCGCATGACTGCTCCCAGCGCCCCCCCGCAGTTCAAGAGCGCCGCCAGCGGCCGCACCGTCGTGCCCGGCTGGATGAACCTCGTGCCCGGCCAGCCCGACGCCATTGAGGTGCAGCTCGACCTGGCCCCCGACGACCTGGCCCGCGAGCACGCCTGCCTGCTCGTCGAGTACTGGCCGGACGGGAAGGACCTGACCCTTCAGAGCATCCTGCCCGTGCGGGCCTTTTCCGCCACGCCGGAGGGCTGGTGCCTGTTCGTCCCCTCGCAGGGCCGGGTGCTCGTGCGCGCCATCGACCCGCAGCCCAATCCGCCCGTGCTGGCCAGTCACTGGCTGAATATGGAGCCGGGGACGCCCGCTGGGACGAGCGTGACGGTCAGCATCAAGTTCCCCCAGCAGGCGCCGGACACGGCGAACGGTTAAGGGAGGGGGCCGCCGTTCATGACCCGACGCTGAAGGTCGGGACGGCGCCCCCACATGCCTGGCCCCCTACCAAGGCACATGCTGCGCGGGAGAGGAGACAAGGTGCCCTACCGCCTCAGCATGGAGTTGCAGTCCGGCGCCGCCACCGAGCACTTCGAGCGCGAGTTTGGCAACCTGCTGGACGCCAAGCGCTACGCCCACAACCAGGTGCGCGGCGACATCTTCTGGACCGTGCGGGAGGATCACCTGGACGGCCTCGCTCCCGAGTACGCCTTCCGCATCGAGGCGGTCGGGGAGGATGCGGGGAAGCCCCTCGACCTGGACCAGGAGACGAGTGCCGACACCCAGAGCGACTCGCTCTTCACGCCCCAGGGTCCCGTGGACGACTCGCGCTGACGGAGCGCTGACCGCTTACCCCAGCCCCAGCAACCCCTCCACCCCGCGCCGCGTTGCCGACAGAGCCTCGGGAATACGCCAGGCCGCGCGGTCGCGGGGGCCAACCGGATTGCTGACCCCCCGAATCTCCAGGGCCGGAACACTGGAGAACAGCGCCGCGTGCGCCACGCCCGCCCCCTCCATCCCCTCGGTGAGCGCGCCGGGGTGACGGCGGGAGAGGTCGAGGGCCTGCTGCGCCGTTCCGGTCACGGTATTCAGCGTGAGGGTCGGGCCGCACGCCGCCCCCACGCGCTCGGCGAGGCCACGTGCCCCCTCCCAGGCGGGGAAGATTCCGGCGTGGGGGGTGTCCGGCACGACGGAGAGCCCCAGCGCCGTGAGGTCGAGAAACTGGTCGCCATCCCGCGCCCCCAGGTCGGCCTGCACGATCACGCTGGACACGGCGAGGTCGCCCGGCCCGAGCCCGCTGCCCGGGTACGCCCCCCCGATGCCCGCGCTTACCGCGAGGTCGAAGGGTTCCCGGGAAAGCGCGTCCGCCGTGGCGAGTGCGGCGGCCACCGGCCCGACGCCACTGACCACCACCCGGGCGGGCAGGTCCGCCAGCCGGGCGGCCTCCCCGGCGGTGGCGACGACGATCAGCACCTTCATGGGGCCACCGTAGCGCGGATGGGCACGGGAAGGCGGACGCCCGGCCCCGCGAGCGTCCGCCTGGAGGAACGTTCAGGCGTCCGTCTTCGTCCCGACCACCTGCGGCGGCTGCACCGCGCTCGCCCCGTTCCCCTTCGGCTGGCCCCGGTTCTGGAGCAGGCTCAGCAGGTTCACGCCCGTCGCGTTCTCGACCTGCTCGACCATGCCGATGATGTTGGCGGGGAGGGTCTGCACGGCGCTCCTCGTCGCCTGGCCGTTGCCCGAGTCGATCACGGTGAGCTTGTCGATCTGCATGCCCTGCACGCTCTTGGCGAACTGCTCGACGATGCCCGGCAGCATGTTCAGGACGTAGGCGCGCTCGCCCTCGGCCCCCGCGTTGCGGAAGGCCTCCACCATCAGGCTGACGGCCTGGGCCTTGGCGCGGCCCTCCTCGATGATGGGGGCGGCGGCGGCCTGCGCGGCGAGGAGTTCGGCCTCGCGGCGGGCGCGGGCGGGGGCGACCACGTCGGCCTCCAGGCGCTTCTGGTTGAGGATCACGCGCTCCTGCTCCAGTTGCTGCTCGGCGACCACGCGGGCCTGCTCGGCGGTGACCTTCGCCTCGTTCTCGCGGGCGGCGGAGATCGCCTCCAACTCGGCCCGGCGGACGCGCAGCTCATTCTCACGCTCCAGAATCGCCTGCTGGGACGCGGTCTGGGCGATGGTCGCGCGCTGCCTCGCCTGGGCCTCGACCTCGGACGCCTCGGCATTCTGCTGGGCCTCGATGATACGGGCCTGGCGCTGGGCCTCGGCGCGGCGCTGGCGCAGGGCGGCCTCCAGCGCGGCCTGCTCCTGCTCGAAGTTCTGGGTGGCGCGGACCTTGGCGAGTTCGGCCTCCACCGCCGCCTCGTTCTGGCGCGAGAGCTGGATGGCCCCCAGCTCGGTGCGGCGCACCTCCAGCCGGTTCTGC
Source organism: Deinococcus aerius (assembly GCF_002897375.1). Taxonomy (NCBI): domain Bacteria; kingdom Thermotogati; phylum Deinococcota; class Deinococci; order Deinococcales; family Deinococcaceae; genus Deinococcus; species Deinococcus aerius. The sequence continues at coordinate 361,236 of NZ_BFAG01000003.1, forward strand.
TCCTCCAGGATCGCCTGCTGGCTGATCGCCTGGGCGACCTGGCTGCGCTGCAACGCCTGCGCCTCGGCCTGGGTCGCCTCCGCGTTGCGCTCGGCCTCGGCGATGCGGGCCTCTTTGAGCACCTCGGCGGCCTTGCGGCGCCCAATGGCGTTGAGGTAGCCCCCCACGTCCGACACGTTCTGAATCTTGAGGGTGTCGAGCTTGATCCCGAGGTTGTTGGTGTCGTGCTCGGCCTCCTCGATCAGGGCCTCGGCGAAGCGCAGGCGGTCCTCATTGATCTCCTCGGGGGTCAGGGTCGCCACCACCCCGCGCAGGTTGCCCTCCAGCGTGTCGCGCACGATGGCGGTCAAGTTCTCGCGCGGCACGTCCAGAAAGCGCTCGATGGCGTTCGAGAGCTGCGGCTCCTGCGCGTTGATCTTCACGTTGGCGACGGCGTGGATCTTGAGCGGGATGCCGCCCTTGGAGTAGGCGTTCTCGATGCTCAGGTCGAGCGGAATGGTGGTGAGGTCCATCCACGACACCTTTTCCAGGACCGGGATGCGGAAGGCCCGCCCACCCCGGATGACCCGGTAGCCCACCGTGTCCCCCTCCTCGGTGCGGCGGCTGCGGCCCGAGATCACGAGTACCCGGTTGGGCGGCACCACGATCAGGAAGTTCTGGATGAGGATGAAGACGAGGATGATCCCCAGCAGGATCAGCCCGGCGGTGATCAGCGTTCCGGTGAGTACCACGGTGTTCTCCTTCTTTCCTGCGGGCCGGGCCTCACGCCACGCGCCCGTCCCAGGCTTTCACGTCCAGCACGCCGCCCTGCGCCCCGATCACGATGACCGCGTCCCCGGGGTGCAGGGGGTCGTCGCTGCGGGCGAGCACATGCTCGATCTGCCCCGCGACCGTCAGCGCGACCTTGCCGGGGCGGCCCGGCGCCGGGGGCACGAGCACCTTCCCGGTCCGTCCCGCCATTCGCCCCGCCGCCGCGCTCACCTCGCCGCGTGTGCGCGCCACCCGGAAGGCGAGCGAGGTGAAGGCCCCCACCGCCAGCCCGGTCACGAGCGCGACGAGCAGCCGTCCCGGTCCTGAGAGACCCGCCAGGCCACCCACCACCCCCGCCAGCCCGAAAAAGGCGGCGAAGCTGACGAGCGCCCGCACGGAGAACCACGAGGCGAAGTCGTGCAGGTCGGAGCTGTGTCCCACCCCATCGCCCGCACTCACATCACCGTGATGCCCGCCGAGCAGCGACGCGGCGAGCAGGCCGCCCCCCACGAGCAGGCACAGCAGATAAATGTCCATGCCCAGATTGTCCTCCTTGCCCTACGGTACGCGAGCAGGAGCGGGGAAGTTGCCGCAAAGGAGGTGTACCCCCAGCGCGGGTGATGCCGGCCCCGTTCTCCCTCTCCCCTTGTGGGAGACCTGCCAAGCAGCGGGTTGGGGTGAGGGGGCGTGTGACCAGCTCGGAGGACGCCGAGATGGCCTGTCTCAGGCCCTTGCCGCGCCGCAGGTCGTCCACGTTCACCCCCTCCCCGCCTCCTCTCTCAAGGGGAGGAGCCAAGAACCCGTTCAGCACGGGCCGGAGGGCCATCTTCCTCTCCCCTACGGCATCAGCCGCTCGATCCGCCAGCCCTCACCCTCCCGCGCATAACGGAAGCGGTCGTGCATGCGGTTGCGGCGGCCCTGCCAGAACTCCCACTCCCCCACGCGCACCCGGTAGCCGCCCCAGTAGTCGGGCTTGGGGACGGGCGTGCCCTGGGGATAGCGGGCCTGGAGTTCGGCGAAGCGGGCTTCGAGCACCCCCCGGTTCTCGATGGGCGCGCTCTGGGGATCGCTGGCGTGCGCGGCGAGCTGACTCTGGTAGGGCCGGGCGTGGAAGTAGGCGGTACTCTCCTCGTCGGAGACACGCCCGACCTCTCCCGAGGCGCGGACCTGGCGCTCGTGGTCTGCCCAGTGGAAGAGGACCTCGGCCCTTGGGTTCTGCGCCAGGTCGCGGCCCTTGTGGCTCTCGTAGTTGGTGTAAAAGGTCAGGCCGCGCTCGTCCGCCCCGCGCAGCAGCACCGTCCGCACGCTGGGGCGCCCCGAGGCGTCCGCCGTGGCGAGGCTCAGGGCGTAGGGCTCGCGCAGGCCGTCCCGGATGGCCTCGTCCAGCCAGCCCTGGAACTGGGCAAGGGGGTCGGGGTTCAGGTCGGCGCGGCGCAACTCGGCGCGGTCGTAGGAGAGGCGCAGGGAGGTGAGGTCAGTCATGGGTGTCTCCGGGGGATGAGGGCGGTGGCCGTCGGGGTCGACCCTGAGTATGCCCGAGGGGGTCGGGGCCTGACCGGAAACAAGGCTCAGGCGGCCGCAGTCCACCCCCCCGTTCTCCACCCTTTCTTCACGGTCCGTGTGCCCCTTAGACTGCTGCCTATATGGTTCGCGGTGACCTGGCGGTATTCCCCTTCATGCCCGTCATGCAGATGCTGCTCTCCAGCGGGCGGGCGGGGCGGTTCAGCGTGGCCCACCCGCGCGGCGGCGAGCTGTGGCTGGAGCCGGGGGAGATCGTCCACGCGCGGGCCGGGGCGCTGACCGGAGACGCGGCCCTGCAAGTGATGAGCAGTCTGGACGGTGGGCAATTCGCCTTCGCCCCCGACGTGATCCCCACCGAGCGGACCCTCGCGCTGCGCCGCGACGCCGCCCTGCGCCGCCTGATCGAGGACGCCGACGCCTGGGCCCCGCTGCTGCGCGTGTTTCCCGACTGGAACCGGCCCCTGCGCTTCACCCCGCGCTGGACGGAGGCGCAACCCGTCACCCGGGGCCAGTACGTGGCCCTGAGCCTGATCCCCGAGGGCCTGCCCCTCAAGACCCTGCTGGAACGCACCGGCCAGCCCCCCCGCACGACGCTGGAGACGCTGCGCCCCTTCGTGACGGCGGGCCTGGTCGAGCTGGGGTGAGGCGCCCCTCCCCTGAGCCACCTGACCCATGCATTCCCGGCCCGGCCCCCGTATACTGGCGGGGCAGTGACCGGGAGGAGTACCCGGAGGTTGCGCCCACAGGAAGGCCCCGCCGTGACTGAGAGCGGAGCCGGGAGGGCAGCCGGGGAAAGTCGCCCGCGAGCGAGGGGGAGGAAAGGCCTGCCGGCCGAGTAGAGCCCCCCGGGAGCGCCCGTCAACGCGCGTTACGAGCGCCGCGCCCGCATACGGGCCGGAACGGCGGTGGTACCACGGGACCCAGCAGGAATGCCTCGTCTCGTCCGCACTCGGAGGATCAGCTCCGGCGGGCGAGGCGTTTTCGTTTGGAGGTTTCCTTGACTGTCACCCCGTTCGATCATTTGGACACTGCCCGTGACTTCGCCGCTCTTCACCTGTTGCGTGAAAAGGCCATGTGTCTGGTCGTCCGCCAGCGCCCGAACGGAACGCCTGAGTTGCTGGTTCTCGACCAACCCGAGGCCCCGGAGGCGGGCGTGCAACTTCCGGCGGGTGGGGTGGAGGCCGGGGAGACGCCGGAAGCCGCCGCCGGGCGAGAACTGGGTGAGGAGACGGGCCTGAATCTCCCCCCGTCCGTGTACCTCAAGTCCTACCTCTGGGAGGCGCAGCTCCCGGACTGCCTGACCCGCCAGGTCTGCCACGCCTTCCTGTTCCTGGCCCCACCCGATCTTCCCGACGAGTGGGAGCGTCAGGCCGACGGTGAACGCTTCGCCTTCCGCTGGGTGCCTGCCGCCACCGCCTCCCTCGACTGGGAGATGGACGCCGCCCTTCCTGACCTTCTGCGCCACCTTTCAGCCTCCCCGATGGAGCCCTCCCATGACTGACACGACCTCCCCCGACCTCCCCGCCGAGGCGAACACCCTCGCCAAGGCCTTCGACCCCGCCGCCATCGAGCCCGCGTGGGCGGCCCGCTGGCGCAACGAGCCCTTCCGGGCGGACGCGAGCAGCGGCAAGGAGCCCTTCACCATCGTGATCCCGCCGCCCAACGTGACGGGCAACCTGCACCTGGGGCACGCGCTCGACAACACCCTGATCGACACGCTGATCCGCTTCAAACGGATGCAGGGCTTCGAGGCGCTGTACCTGCCGGGCATGGACCACGCCGGGATCAGCACGCAGGTGGTCGTGGAGCGGCAACTCAAGAATGAGGGCCTGACCCGGCTCGACCTGGGGCGAGAGGCCTTTGTCAGCCGCGTCTGGGCGTGGAAGAACGAGTCGGGCGGGATGATCCTCGACCAACTGACCCGGCTGGGCGCGAGCGTGGACTGGACCCGCGAGCGGTTCACGATGGACGAGGAGCTGAGCCGGGCCGTGCGCGCCCAGTTCGTGCGGCTGTACCACGAGGGCCTGGCCTACCGCGGCGAGCGCATCGTGAACTGGGACCCGGCCTCGCAGACGACGCTCTCGGATCTGGAGATCGACCGCGAGGTGCGCAAGGGCAAGATGTACACCCTGCGCTATACGCTGGAGGACGCCTCCCTGCCCGCCAGCAACGGTGAAAGCGGCGAAATCCGCATCGCCACCGTGCGCCCCGAGACGATCTTCGCGGATCAGGCCATCGCCGTGCATCCCGAGGACGAGCGGTTCCGGCACCTGATCGGGCAGCGGGCACGCATTCCCCTCACCGACCGCCTCATCCCCATCATCGCCGACGAGGCGGTGGAGCGGGAGTTCGGCGTCGGGGCGCTCAAGATCACGCCCGCCCACGACCCGACCGACTTCGAGATCGGGGAACGGCATGGGCTCGCGCGGCCCAGCGTGATCGACCTGGACGGGAACCTCGCTGGCGACCTCGTGCCGGAGCAGTTCCGGGGGATGGAACGCTTCGCCGCCCGGAAAGCGGTGGTGGCGGCGCTGGCCGAATCCGGCGACCTGCTCGAGGAGAAGGACCACGACACCGCCATCGGCCTTTCCGAGCGGACGAAGGTGCCGGTGGAGCCCATCGTCTCGACCCAGTGGTTCGTGCACATGAGGCCGATGGCCGAGCGGGTGCTCGCCGGGCTGGACGCGGGCGAGATTCGCCTCACGCCCGAGCGGTACACCAAGGTCAACCGCGACTGGCTGGAGAACATCCGCGACTGGAACATCTCGCGCCAGCTCTGGTGGGGACATCAAATCCCCGCCTGGTACGACGACGAGGGCAACGTGTACGTGCCCAGCCCCGAGAACCCCGACCTGGACTGCGACCAGGACCCCCGGTACGCGCACCTCAACCTGCGGCGCGACCCGGATGTGTTCGACACGTGGTTCTCCTCCAACCTGTGGCCCTTCTCGACGCTGGGGTGGCCGGACACCGACTGCGAGGACTACCGCAAGTTCTACCCGACGCAGGTACTCGTGACCGGCTACGACATCCTGTTCTTCTGGGTGGCGCGCATGGAGATGGCGGGCTATCACTTCACGGGGCAGGCGCCCTTCTCCACGGTGATGCTGCACGGTCTGTACCTCGACGCCAAGGGCCAGAAGATGTCCAAGAGCAAGGGGAACGGCATCGACCCCCTGGTGCTGATGGACCAGTACGGCACGGACGCCTGCCGCTTCGCGTGGGTGTACCTCTCGACGGGCGGCCAGGACATCCGGCACGACGAGCGCCGCTACGAGCAGGGGCGCAACTTCGCCAACAAGCTGTGGAACGCCGCGCGCTTCGCCCTGCTGCGGCTGTCGGAGGGGGTGCCGGGGCTGACCGGGGAGGACGCCCTGACCCACTACGTGCGCGCTGCCGTGGACCGCCAGGAGGGCGAGACGCTGCGCAGCCGGGACGCCCTGGCCGCGCTCCGCACCCGGCCCGACCTCACCCTCGCCGACCGCTGGATCATCAGCCGCCTGGACGAGGTGACCGGCGAGGCGACCGCCCAGCTTGGCGCCTATGACATCGGCGCGGCCATCCGCACCCTGTACTCGTTTACCTGGGACGAGTTCTGCGACTGGTACATCGAGGCGGCCAAACCCGCGCTGGCCCAGGGGCAACTCGGCACGCTGGCGACCCTCAAGGCCGTGCTGGAGCACATCCTGAAGCTGCTGCACCCCTTCATGCCCTTCATCACCTCGGAGCTGTACGCCGCGCTGGGGCACCGCCGCCAACTGGCGCTGCACTCGTGGCCGCAGCCCGACCCCGCGCTCCACGACACCGAGGCCACCCGCGCCTTTGGCGCCCTGCGTGCCGCCGTGAGCGCCGCCCGCAGCCTGAAGAACGAACTCGGCCTGGCGCCGCAGGACCGCCTGAATGTGACGGTGGAGGGTCCCCTCGCCCCCCTGGTGCAGGAGAACGCCCGGGTGGTGGAGGGGATCGCCCGCGTGACGCTGGTGCCCTCGCTCACGGGCCGGACCCTCAGCGCCGTCGAGCAGGGCGTGACCATCCGCGCCCCGCTGGAGGGCACGGTGGACGTGGGCGACTGGCTCACCAAGCAGCGTAAGCGCCTCGCCGAGTTCGACAAGCAGATCAAGCAGGCACAGGGCAAATTGAACAACGAGGGCTTCGTGGCCCGCGCCCCCGCCGAGGTGGTCGAGGAGGAGCGGCGCCGGGTGCAGGACTTCGGGGCGCAAAAGGAGCGGCTGGAGCAGGTGCTGGCCCAGTTCGCGTAAGCCTCGCCCGGACGCTTTACCGCCCCGTATCCGACCTCGGACGCGGGGCGCGTCCCTTACCCCGGGCGGATGCGGCCGACCCTCCACCTCCTCGCCCTGCCTGGGTCCGGCGAGATTCCGCCCGCCCCCGATGAGACGTGGCGCTGAGAACGCGGCATCCTGGGGCATGACCCCGCCCACCCTCACCGACCTCGCCGACTGGCTGCGCGACACCCTCGGGGAGGCGCACCCGCTCTTCCGGCCGGGCCCCGACGAGGTGCGGCGCCTGGCGCTGGCCCTGGAACCGGGCGACCTGCCGCCCACCCTGGAGGCCGACGCCCTCTTCCTCCACCGCGCCCGGCGGGTGGGGGACGCCTGGCCGGGGCTCGGCGTGCTGGGCGCCCACGACGGCTTCGACCTCCACCTCACCACCGGGCCGAATTGGCGCCTGGCCCGTGCCCTGGGATGGACGGACGTGCGCGAGGTCGTCCGCGAGGGAAAGCTGGCGGGCATCACCGCAACGCCGCCGCAGTGGACGTGGCGGGAGGTGCGGGCCGCGATCCTGGCCGAACTCGGCGGCGAGGACGACTCGTGGCCGCCCGCGCCGGACGCTCCCCTCCCCCTGCGCCTCGCCCTGATGAACGCCATGAATCCCGGGCTGATCCGGCAGGTGGCCGATATGGGCGCGCGGCTCTACCTCACCGGGCAGATGCGGCCCTCGGCGGCGGGAGCGGCGCGGGAACTGGGAATGGGGGTGATCGCGCTGGGGCACCGCCGCACCGAGCTGTGGGGGCTGCGGCAGCTCGCGCGGGAACTGCGGGCGGCGTTCCCGGAGTTGGAAACCCGGGTCTACCCCGCCGAACCCGTCACGCCCGGCTGAATTCCGCCGCCTGTGCCAGCGCGTCCGCCGCCGCGTCCACCTCTTCCCCGGTCGTCGCAGCCCCGAAGCTGAAGCGCAGGGTGGCGCGGGCCTCCTCCTCGCTCAGGCCGAGGGCGGTCAGCACGTGGCTGGGCTGCATCGTCCCGGCGGCGCACGCACTCCCGGCACTCGCCGACACGCCCAGCAGGTCGAGGTTCATCAGCAGCGCCTCGCCGTCCGCGCCGGGCAGGGTGACGGAGGCGACCTTGGGGCTGGCGTCCGGCGGGTGGTTGACGCGCAGGCCGGGGATGGACGCCGCCCGCGCCAGAAATCGCTCCCGCATCCGGGTGAGGTGGTCGAAGGTCGCCTCCCGCGCCTCCTCCGCGTGGGTGAGGGCCACGCCCGCCGCGTATACGCCCGCCGTGTTCTGGGTGCCGGGGCGCAGCCCGCCCTCCTGCCCCCCGCCCAGGGTGACGGGGGGCAGCGTGGTGCCGCGTCTCACGTACAGGAAGCCCACCCCACGCGGCCCGCCCCACTTGTGGGCGCTGAAGGTGGCGAAGGTGACCCCCCATCCGGACAGGTCGAGGGGCAGCACGCCGGGGGCCTGCACCGCGTCGGTGTGGTAGGGAATGCCCCTTGCGGCGGCGACGGCGGCGAGCGCGGCCGTGTCCTGCACGGTGCCGATCTCGTTGTTGGCGTGATGGATGGAGACGAGGGCGGTGCCCTCCCGCAAAGCGTCCGCGAGGAGTTCGGGCGAATAGCGGCCCTGCGCGTCCGGCTGGAGGAACGTCACGTCCCAGCCCTGACCCGCCAGCCAGCGGGCGGGGGCGAGGACGGCGGAGTGCTCGGTCCGGGTGGTCACGAGGTGGCCGGGCCGCCCGTGCGCCTCGGTCCAGGCCCGCGCCACCCCGAGCAGCACGTGATTGTCCCCCTCGGTGCCCCCGCCGTTGGCGATCAGGGTGCGGGCGTCCACTCCCAGGGCGGCGGCGACGCGGGCGCGGCCCTCCTCCAGCCGCTCGCGGGCGGCCTGCCCCGCCGCGTGGACGGAGGCGGGATTGCCGGGCAAGGCGGCGGCGTGCGCGTAGGCGGCGAGGGCCTCGGGCGTCATGGGGTGGGTGGCGGCGTAGTCGAGGTAGATCATGGGAGGTGGGGGCCGGAAAGGTGTCCTGTTGGGCGGGGGCGGGGCAGCCTCAGCCCGCGCTGGAAGAGGTGGCCCTTCGCTTCGTGCAGGACGACAAGCCCCCCTGCCCCCTGATGTGACTGAAGCCCGCCGCTACGGCGTGACCGTCGCGTACTCGCTGCCGTCCCGCCGGATCACGAAGGTGGCGTCGCCGCGGACGGTCTCAGGGCCCTCGGCGACCGAGCCCGCCAGTTGGCTGCTGTCCGTCGGGCCGACCACCAGCCGCTCCCCGTCCGTGTCGCGCACGACGATGGTGTAGGTGCCCGCGGGCAGGTCCTGGGGGAACTCGTACCGGAAGTTGACCGTCCGCGCCGTCGCGTCGGGGGTCGTGCCGGAGTCCGGGGGGGTCGCGGGAATCTGCTCGGGCGTGAGTGGGGCCGTCGTCCCATCGGTGGTGGTCCCGTCCGTCGTGGTTCCGTCGGGCGTGGTCCCGGGGGCCTCGGGGGGGGCCACCTCCGTCCCGCCGGTGTCCGTTTGCCCGGTATCGCCCTGACCGGTCGCGTCGGTGCCAGGCTGCCCCGTACCGCCCTCCCCGTTCGCGGGAGAGGTGACGGGCGGCGGCAGGGGCAGGCTGCCCGCGGGCTGGGAGGGCGGGCTGTAGCGGGCGACGGCGACCGTCAGCGTGACCGGGCTGCCCACCGGCACCCGCACGTAGGGCGCGGGCGTCTGGTCGAGCACCGTGTTCTCCGGGGCGTCGCTGGGCTGCTGGATCACGCGGGTGATCACCAGCCCGGCGATGCGCGCGTGTTCGCGGGCCGCCTGATAGGTCAGGCCTTGCAGGTTGGTGAGCCACGTCTCCTTGCCGCGCACCCCGGTAGACACCATAAGCTGCACGGGCTGCCCACGCTGGAGGTCCGCGCCGGGGTCGGGCACCTGCGCGATCACCCGGCCCTCGGGCGTCTTGGTGAGGGTGCCGTCCACCCGGATGACCCGCCCCAGGGTCAGCGCGTTGTCGCGCAGCGAGGCGCGGGCCTGCTCCACCGTGAGTTCCTCCAGCCGGGGCACGGTCACCGAGGGCGGGTTGTTGACCGTCAGGGTGACCTGCCGCCCCACCGGGAGATTCGTCCCCGCCGGCGGGTCCTGCCGGATCACGGCCCCGATGGGCAGGTTGGCGGCGTCGCCCTTGGCGTAGTTCACCTGGAATCCGGCGGCGGTCAGGGTCCGGGCAGCCTCGGGCGCGGGCTTGCCCGTCACCGCCGCGATCTCGCGCACGGGCGGGTTGAGGTAGATCTGCGCGGCCTGTGCCCCCAGATACCCCGCGCCGCCCAGCAGCAGCAGCCCCGGCACGAAGGTGAGCCACGCTCCCGGCTGCCGCTTGCGGCGCACCCGCCCCCGGTTCAGCGGCGCGAGGGCGGCGGCGTTGAGCCGGGCGACCTCCTCGGGGGTGCGGCCCTCGGGGGCGGGGCGCAGGTAGGCGACGCGCACCTCCTTGCCGTCCACCAGCACGTCGGCGTCGGGGAGGGCGTAGCCGTGCTCGGCGAGTCGGGCGGCGAGGGCCTGCACCGCCTCCACCGTCTCCTCCTGCTTCTTGGGCTGGGCGGCGAACTCGGAAAGCGGCGTGCCCGTCACGGGCTGCCACACCGCGTAGTAGGCCCCGGGGCGCGCGACCACGTCGGTCAGGCCCGCCGGGGCGATGGCGCGCAGGGCCGCGCGGTAGGCGTGGAAGCCCTGACGCGCGGCGGGCGAGGTCACGTCGAACCACGCCACCCGGCGCGTCGCGCCCTCGCCCGCGCGAACCTCGCTGAGGGTCACGTGCCCCTCGCGCGAGAGTTCCCGCACCACCTGGTACTTCCCGTCAATTACCGCTGCCGTCTGGCCCGTCATGCGTCCGCCAGCATAGCGCGGCGGGGTGAGGAGAGGGGACGGACGAGCTTGGAGGAGGCCGCATGGGCCTGTCACACCGGCAGGGGAATGCGGACGACAGGCAGCGCGGCGGACAGACGAGACAGGCCACTGTACAGGGGCTGACGCTGGGCACACGCTTCCTCGACGGAGTGTCGCGCGGAAAGTCTTTCAACGGAGAGAGAGGCTGTATATGACGGCTCCCCTCCCCCTTGAGGGGGGAGGTTGGGACTGGTACAGCTCCGCAGGAGAGGGGGTGAACTGGCCTGGCGTCCCGAGGCCAATCAGAATGTCCAGGCCGCTCGTGGGAACAGTCCATTGAGGTGGTCACACGCCCCCTCACCCCGACCCTCTGCAAGCAGCTCTACGAGTCTCCCACGAGGGGAGAGGGAGAAAAACGTTACCCCAAGGCCACTCTCACCGCCCAGTAAACGGCGAACCCTCCCAAAATTCCCAGGGCGAGGCTCCGGGTGCGCCACATGAGCAGCGCGCCGACCAGGGCGGCAGGAAGGCGGCGGGGCCACTCGGGGCTGCCCAGCACGTCGGGCACGATCAGGGCGGCGAAGACGCTGACGGGCACGAAGCGCAGGAAGGCCAGCCAGAAGGGCGGCAAGTTCAAGCGGCCCAGGCTGAGGCCCAGCAGGCGCGACGGGTACGTGACGAGCCACATCAGCGCGATGACGAGGGGGGCGCTCACGCCTTCTCCCCCCGCGTGACGAGAAACGCCCCCAGCAGCGCCCCACCCACCCCGGCGAGCAGCACGACCAGCCCGCCCGGCAGCACGCGGGAGAGGCCCCACGCCCCCAGCCCCGAGGCGAGCGCGACCAAGATGGCCCCCCGGTCCACGAGCAGGGGCACGAGTAAGCCCAGGAAGGCGAGCGGGAAGATCACGCCCACCCCGAGCGCAGCGGGATCGGGCAGGATGCCGCCCGCCAGCGCCCCGGCGAGCGTGGCCGCGTTCCACACGACATACAGGCTGAGTTCCGCGCCCAGCAGGAAGGCGAAGCTCAGGCCCCCCGGCTCGCCCGGCCCGCGCACGACCGCCATCCCGTACGCCTCGTCGGTGAGGAATTGGGCGGCGATCGCCCGTTGCGTGCGGGTCAGGGGCACCTGCCGCGCGAGGCTCAGGCCGTACAGCACATGCCGGACGTTGAGGAGAAAGGTGGTGGCGACGATGCCCAGCGCCGAGGCTCCCCCGGCGAAGAGGCCCGCCGCCGCGAACTGGGACGCTCCGGCAAAGACGGTCAGGCTCATCAGTTGGGTCTCCCCCACCCCCAACCCCGCCGCCCGCGCCGTGACCGCGTAGGCGACGGCGAAGGGGATCACGCCCAGCCACAGCGGCATCAGGGCCCGGAAGCCGCGCCAGAACGGGGGCCAGAAGGATGGGGGGGACACGGCGACCATGCCCGCGAGCCTAGCGGGCCGGGAGCGCTCCCGTCTTGAACGATCCTGCTGCGCCGGGAGCTGGGCGGAGGTACGCCCCCGGCGGCACCCCCACCACCCGCTTGAACACCCGGGTCAGGTGGGCCTGATCGGCGAACCCAGCGGTGAGGGCCGCCTCGGCGGGAGAGGCTCCGCCGTCGAGCAGGCACCGGGCGAGGCGCACGCGGGCCGTCATCTGGTAGGTGTGCGGCGGCACGCCGAGCACGGCGCTAAACGACCGCGCCAGATGCGCGGGGCTCAGGCCCACCCGCGCCGCGAGCCCGGTCAGGGTGACGCCCGCCTCCGGGTGCGCGTCGAGAAAGGCGCGGGCCTCGCCGACCGCGCGGGGAACGGGGATTATGTCCTGGCGGGGCCGAGCGTCCGCGTACCGGGCCACGAGGCGGGCCAACGCCGCGCGCAGCAGCGTCTCGCGGGCCAGGGGGGAGGCGCCGGGCCGCGTCAGGGCGGCGTGGGCGAGGCGAACGTGGGCGGCGAGGTCGGGGTCCTCCACACTGGCCTCCCGAAATCCCACCCCAGGCGCCACTCCCGCCCCGGCGAGCCAATCGGGGCCCAGGTACAGCACCCGGTAGGCCCACCCCTGGGGCGCGGCGGCCTCCCCGGTGTGGACCTCGCCGGGGGGCACCACGACCACGCTGCCCGCCGGGGCGACGACCTGCCCGCCCCGGAACCGGAAGCCCTCCGCCCCTCCCTCGATCACGCCTAGCACGAGCGCCTCGTGGGTGTGGGGCAGGAAGCGGTGGGTGACGTACCGCGCCGTCAGCGTCTCCACCTCCGGCAGGTCCGGGCTCCGGGTGAAGGTGGCGCGCTCACCCGCCGAGGTCCCAGCCCTCACGCCTCTCCCGTCCAGTCGGCGACGAGCGAGACGGGGCGGGGCAGGGTGGACAGCCGCCGGAAGGTGCCGGGCAGGTCGTCCGGTCTGACCGTGACCGCGAACAGCCGTTCCAGCAGAGGGTCGGCGCGGTCCCACAGCCACCGCGCGTAAGCGGCGTAGTCCTCCCCGTCGCTGGAGGCCGTCACGGTCAGCTCGCGGGTGTGGAAGGCGGGGGGCAGGCTCAGCGTTCCCCAGTTCCCGTCCGACAGCACGCAGGCCCGGCCCCTGGGGCGCAAGTGTTCCAGCAGCTCCGCGAAGCCCGATGGGGACGCGCTGCACTCGAACCCCACGTCGAAGGAGTCGTGGGACAGACCTCCGGGAGGCAAAGCCACGGCCCCGAACTCCTCGGCCAAGGCACGGCGCTCCTCGTCCGGTTCCAGCACGGTCACGTCCCGCACGCCCCGCCGGGTCAGGTTGAACACGGTCAGGAGGCCCAGCAATCCCACGCCAGCGACCAGCACCCGCTCGCCCGGCTGAGGGTCGACTTTGCAAACGCCCTTGTGTGTCTCCTCGCCCAGAATGGCGGCGAGGGCCACCCGGTCAGGGACGTGATCGGGAACGGGGAGTACCGTGGAAGCAGAGTGCAGCCCGCCGCTCGCATGGCCGAGTGTGGTCACCACCCGGCCTCCGGGAGTCAAGGACACCCCCTCCCCCACCGCCTCCACCACACCGAGCGTCTGGTAGCCGAGGGGGCAGGGATAAACCGCGCCGGACGCCCGGCCCTCCACCACGCTCAACTCCGACCCGACGCTCACGGCACTCAGACGGGTCCGCACCCACACCTCGCCGGGACCGGGTGGGGGTAGCACTTCCTCTTCCCAGAGGAACGTGCGTGGGGCGCTCAGCACCAGGCGGCGGACTCTCATCAGATCACCCGCCGATTGGGAAGAGTCTGACCACGGCCCAAACGCCGCTCCAGCGCGCGGACGAGGCGGGTCAGGGTGAAGGTCAGCACGAAGTACACGGCGGCGAGGACGGCGTACACCTCGAACTGGCGGTAGGTGACGCCCGTGATGTACTTGCCCTGGGCGAAGAGTTCCTGGAGGGTGACGGCGCTGGCGAGGCTGCTGCCCAAAATGAGGCTGACGAACTCGTTGCCCAGCGCGGGCAGCGCGACCCGCCACGCCTGCGGCAGCACCACGAAGCGCAGCGCCTGCGCGCGGCTCAGGCCCAGGCTCCGCGCGGCCTCGATCTGCCCAGACGGCACGCTCGTCAGGCCGCCGCGCACGATCTCACTCGTGTACGCCGCCGAGTACATCCCCAGGGCAAGCACCGCCGCCGGAAAGTCCCCCAGCGTGAGCCCCAGCGCGGGCAAGCCGTAGTACACAACGCTGAGGAGCACGATCAGCGGAATGCCGCGCACGACCTCCACGTAGGCGTTGCCGAACGCCCCCAGCACGGGCACCCGGAAGACCCGCGCCACACCCAGGGCCGTGCCCAACACCACCGACACCCCCAGCGCACACAGGCTCACGGCGAGCGTGAGGCCCAGGCCGGAGAGCAGCAGCGCCGGATAGTCACCCGCGAGGATGGTGCGGAAGCCGGTGATGAGGTCGGCCATGCCGGGCCAGTCTAATGTGCGAAAAGAAAAAACCGCCCAGTGGGGGCGGCGGGCAAGTCAAGCGGGGCGCGAGAGGCTTAAACCCAGTTCAGAGCAGCTATTCACTACTCCGATGACCATGCTCCCATAGAAACCGGAAGACGCTCCAGACCAGCGAGGCGAGGCCAATCAACTCCTTCCACGGTGTCACCCGTTTCCGTTGCTTCCTGGCTTTCCTGCGCGGCTTGGGGCGCTTTCTGGTATGCTTATGTTGAGCCATGAGCAGTACCGGGCCGGACACACCCTCTCCACAGGGCGTCCGGCCACTTCCTTTCCTGGTGAGAGGTTCGGTCGTGGGCTGACGTGACGCCCCTGCGTTCCCCGCGTTGTCATGCTGCCCGCCCGTCACTGGGCAAAGCTGAGTTACAGAAAAGGGTCTGGGCGGAATGCTCCGGGTTACAACCCAGGGATGGATAGCCCAGGCCCCCGACAGGGGCGGTGCCGATGCTTCCGTCTGAAGCGAAAGCGCCGCCGTACCGTGGTAAACTGAAAGGGCAATGGCCCCGCGCAGTTCGTACCTGCCGGGACCGTGGCAGACACCTTTCAAGGAGGTGCCGCACATCCAGACTACCACCCATCTCAAGACGTTCCGCTATCGTCTGCGCCCGACCAAAGCGCAGGAATCTGTGTTGCTGGAGCAACTGAGGTTCTGCCGCAACCTGTACAACGCCGCTCTTCAGGAGCGCCGAGACGCCTACCGCAAGGCGGGCGTATCCATCACGGCCTACGACCAGATGAAGGACCTGACCGAAATCAAAGCCGCGCTGCCGGAATACGCCGGGGTCTATTCGCAGGTGCTTCAGGACGTACTCAAGCGGCTGGACAAGGCCTTCAAGGCGTTCTTCCGCCGGGTGAAGGCGGGGCAGACGCCCGGTTATCCCAGGTTCAAGGGTGCAGGTTGGTACGACTCCATTTGCTATCCGCAGTCCGGCTTCAGCGTCTCGGCGAAGACCGCGTTCTTCTCCAAAATCGGTAACCTCCGCATCCGGCTGCACCGCCCGCTGGAAGGCAAGGTCAAGACCGCGACCATCCGTCGGGAATGCGGGGAGTGGTATGTCTCCTATGTCTGCGAGGTGCAAGCCCAGCCCCTTCCGGCTACCGGGTCGGCGGTGGGTGTGGACGTGGGTACCACATGGTTTGCCATCACCTCCGATGGGGAGTTCGTGGAGAACCCCCGCCACTTCCAGCGCGGCATGAAAAAGCTACGGGTGGCTCAGCGCGCGCTCAGTCGCCGCAAGCGCGGCTCCAATCGCCGGAAGAAGGCCAAAGCTGTTGTCGCCAAGTTGCACCGCAAGGTGGCGCGGCAGCGACTCGATTTCCACCACAAGACCGCCACCAAGCTGATTCGGGAAAACGACTTGGTGGCCCACGAAGCCCTGAACGTATCGGGGATGGGGCGAGGCAACCTCGCCCGGTCTATCCACGATGTCGGGTGGGGTCAGTTCTTCTCTCTCCTGTCCCTCAAGGCTGCAAGCGCCGGACGGACCGTCACCACCGTAGACCCCCGCTACACCTCGCAGACATGCCACGAATGCGGCCGTGCCTGCCGGGAGAACCGGATAGGGCAGGCGAAGTTTAGGTGCGTGAACTGTGGTCATACGGCGAACGCCGACCACAACGCGGCCTTGAACATCCTGGCAAGGGCCTTGCCATCAGTCCAGAACGTAGAAGTCATACGTGGACTGAGAAGCCTCGCACTTCAGTGTGTGGAGTAGGTCACTTCTGCACGATCCACTTGTTCAGGAGCTGCTGGTACTCCCCACTCGCCCGCAGCCGGGCCAACGTCCGGTTCGCGGCGGCGGCGAGGTCGCTGCCCTTGGCGAACACCATGCCGTAATCCTCGGCGGTGAGGTCCTGGCCCGCCTTGGCGTACTGGCCCGGCAGCCGCTTTTGCAGGTCGGCGACGGTGGGCGCGTCCCCGATCAGGGCGGCGATGCGGCCCGCGCGCAGGTCGGCGAGTCCGGCCGCAAAGTCGTCGTAGACCTTGATCGTCGCGCCCTTGGGCTTGAGCAGGTCGCCCGCCGCGTACTGCCCGGTCGTGTTCGCCTGCACGCCTATGGTCTTGCCCTTCACGTCGCCCGGCCAGGTGAACTTGCCCGGGTTGCCCCCCCGCACGATGAACACCTGCGCGCTGCGGTAGTACGGGGCACTGAAGGAGACCACCTTGGCGCGCTCCGGCGTGATCGTGATGCCGCTCATCGCCATGTCCACCCGGCCCGACGTGACGGCCTGGGGCATCAGGGCCCCGAAGCCCACCGAGCGGACCTCCAGCCGCACCCCGAGGTCTTTCGCCAGCGCGCGGGCAATGTCGATGTCGAAGCCCTGCACCTCGCCGCCTGGCCCCTTGAACTCGAAGGGCGCGAAGGTCGGGTCGGTGCCCAGCACGAGCACACCTTTTTTCTTCACCTGGGCGACCGTCGCGGCGAGCGACGCGGAGGACAGGACCAGGGCCGACAGCACCAGCAGCGCACGCTTCATGGCACCAGCATAGGCGAGCGTCGCCTAAACTTTTCCGCATGGACTGGCCCCCGCCCGCCGACTTCGTCTATGGGGGAGTGCTGCCGCCGCCAACGGAGTGGAAGAAGCCGGGGTTGGTGATGGTCTTCAACCTGGAGTGCCCGGCCTGCGTGTCCCGCGGCATTCCCTTCCTGCAGCGTCTCCACACCGAGTTTGGCGGCCAGGTGGAGCTGATGGGCCTGCACACCAGCCGGGGCCACCGCCTCCTCTCGCGGGAGGACGTGGAGCCGACGCTGGTGAAGTTTGTCCGGGACTTCGCGCGCCTGCCCTTCCCCGTCGCCCTCGACCTCAGTGGCGACCTCGCCCGCGCGTGGGGGACGGAGGGCACGCCCCACTGGCTGGCCTTCGCGCCGGGCGGCGAGCTGCTGCGGAGCGTGTACGGCAGCCAGGAGAACGCGCAGACCCGCCTCCAGTACCTGCTGGAGGAGCAGGTCGGGGGTGGGCCGGGAGAGGGTTAGTTGGCGTCGGAGGTGGGCTGAGAAGGGAGAAAGATGCCTGTTTTCAGATTGCGGAGCGGGACATTGGTAATGCGGACGAGGAGGGCCGGGATGCGCCCACCGCCGGGATAAGGACTGAGCTGGGCGGGACTGGTGACGAAGCGGAGGTTTGATGGTTGACCGTAGAAAGTGGCTGTTCCGTCAGGACCCACTGGTGCCGCATCAGCCAAATATTGTGCCCACCCCGATCCTCTTTCCGTCACGAGCATGGCGACTTCGCCCAGCTTGAGCCCGGTCTGAATCTTGTGACTTACGGGAACATACGAGGTAATCGTCAATGACGACGCACCATAAGGACCATTCAAGAGACTACGACGGTTGATTCCCCCCACATTTATCGGCTGGCCCTTATCCATCGTCCCCAGAACGACATTGACCAGCGTGGGAAGCAGGGCCGGGTAAAAATCCACTCCATTCACTGGCGCAGCCGCACTTCCCAGTTGAAGGCGTTCGGAACCCAGAGTCAGCAGAGGATTATCGTAGCCCCTGAGTTGAAGTTGAGGAGTGACGGCTTCCCGGATAGCAATGGCAATCGGTGCAGCCGCCTGCACATACCCCTGCCCCCCCTGTTGGAACTCAGGATCAATAGTCAGGCGTGTTCCGCTAGGGTAACGAACGTTCAGCGAGCCGGATGAGAGGACATCCGCAGTCATCCCACTCGCTTCAAGAGCCTTCTTGAGATCGCTCAAGCTGATGAATGCCCCTTTGTAGAGGGCCGGATCATCCTGGACAGCGCAGGCAGTGGTGTCCTCTGCACTACTCGTCTTTGGCAAAGCACCTTTTGCTGCCGACTCTACGATACAAATGGGAACTGTTGGTGGGCGAGAAGATAGGGCAGGCAACACCACCGTCCGCTCCCCCCCACCCCCCGCCAGCGCATACAGCGCGGCACTCAGGGCCAGGGCGGCGACACCAGCGGACAACAGCAATTTGGGCATGAGGTACACCTGGGTCATTCCGGCGGTCACGCGAGTTGGCGGGCCGAGTTCGCGGAGCGCCTGGGCGAGAGCTTCCTGCGGCGGAGCACCGAGCGCGCAGAGATGATCCGCGCGCGTCAGCACGTGTTCTTCCAGCTCGTCCCACAGTTCCTGCTGCCGGGCTTTCGGCAAACCCCACGTCGCGCGGCGCAGATAGGCGGTCAGGGCGGTGGGCGTGCCCGTCCGGGAGGTCACAGGTCAGCCCCCCGCCAGGCGCCACACGGCTCCAGTAAAGGCGCGGAACTCCTCGCGCTTGGCCCGCAGCACCTCGCGGCCCCGGTCGGTCAGGGCGTAGTACTTGCGCGGCTTGCCGTTGCGCCCGACCTCGCCGAATTGGGGGGCGAGCAGTCCCTCCTGTTCCAGGCGGTGGAGGGCCGGGTAGAGGCTCCCCTCCTTAAAATCGAAGTAACCGTCCGTGCGGTTCCGCGCCTCCTGGATAATGGCAAAGCCGTACAGGGGCCGCGCCTCCAGGATGGAGAGCAGGATCAGGTCGAGATTGCCGCGCAGCAGGTCGGGGTTCATAGTCCTCCTGGGTGGACCGTCGGCCGCGCGGCGTCCCGTGCAGTTGCCGGCCCTACAAAGCCTTGACTGTCTACATAGTTCGCCTGAGGAGTGGACTTGTCAAGCCCAGCTTGTCTGGGGAGTGGGTGGTAGGTTGTCACTGTGCGATCCTGGATGCTCGAGGCCCCGCAGATGCACCTTCCCGGGGGTGTCCAGGAGCAATTTCGGGGCGTACTGGAGGAGTTGAATCCCCAGCTTCTCCCGGAATGTCTCCCCCGCTGGGTCTTCCTGGAATGGCTGGCGCGCGGGGGCTGGCTGCTCCACGGCTCGGCCTGCGGCGACCTGACCCTGTTCGAGCCGCGCACGCCGCACGACCTCAGCCCCGATGAGTTCAGTAAACGCACGGGCGTCTTCGCCGCGTCGGACGGCCTGTGGGCGTTGATGTACGCGCTGCGGGACCGCTCTCGCGTCCGGCGGATGCTGAACTCGGCGCTGCAAGTGTGGGAGGGGAACCGCTGGTCGCGGATGCGCTACTTCCTCTCGTTTGCCCCACAGGACCCGGCAGTCACGGACGGGCGCTCACTCCTCGCCCCCGGCTTCGTGTACGTGTTGCCGCCGGACGGCTTCGAACAAATGCCGCCGTACGAGTGGCCGGGCGTGGGGCGGGTGCGCGAACCGCACTGGGTCAATCCGAATCCAGTCAAGCCCCTCTTGTGCGTCCCTGTCTCGCCCGCTGATTTCCCACTGCCCGTGCGGGTTCACGACGCGACGCGGGTGGTCGCCCTCTCGCAAACTGACCCCTGGGGCTTCCCCTGGCTGAGCGAGAATGGGGCGTGACCGACCCGCACCTGCACACTCTCCTCTCCCTGACGGCTGCTGACGCGCTGGGCGCCGCGACCGAGTTCAAGACACCCGAGGCGATTCGCGCCCGCTACGGCCAGACCTTGAGCGACTATCAGCCTGGCAGCGTATTCGGCTTCGCCCCCGGCGAGGCGACCGACGACAGCCAGATGACGGTGGCAACCCTGCTGGGTTACGCGCGGGGTGAGGGGCCAGAGGGCGTGCTGGCAGCCCTGCGCGCCTGGCTAGCAGCCGGGCCACCGGATGTGGGAGGACTGACCCGCGCCGCCCTCGCATCCGGGACCCTTGACGGCGGGGCAAGGGCCTGGGCCGGGAGCGGCTTCCAGAGTGCCGGAAACGGCGGCCTCATGCGGATTGCGGCGGTGTGGATCGCGGGGTTCAGGGGAGAGGCCCTGGCGCGAGAGTCAGCGATTATCACGGCCCTCACGCACGCCGACCCGCGCTGCGTGTACGCGGGCGTCTTTCTGACAGCTCTTCTGGAAGCCCTGCACGCGGGCCAGCCCTACCGGGAGGCGGCGGGGGCGGCCCTGCGCGTGATGGATAGTCTGGACGCCCGGCGCACGCTGCTGGATCAGGGGATTTTCGGACTGACCACAAGGGCGGCTCACGACGCTTTCCAGAAGCAGGAGCGTGAGGCCCGCGCGGCAATTCGCGCCCGCGTCCGCTCCGGGCTGGACGGTCACCTCACCTCTCAGAGCGGCTACGTGCTGGACACGCTGGAGGCTGCCGTCGCCCACGCCCGCGCCGACTCCTGGCTCGCCTGCATAGAACCCGCCGTGCTGGGCGGCGACGACAGCGACACCGTGGCGTGTGTGGTCGGGGCCATCGCCGGAGCGCGGGGATTGGAGATTCCGGCCCACCTCCTCCCGCCGCTGCGGCTGGGACACACCTGGCCGGGCTGGGAACGCGGCTGGGCCTGCACCGAACACTTCCCCGCCGTGGTGGAGGGCGCACGTGACCGAGGCTGAGTTCCTGCACACCGTCCGCCTCAACCCGGTCAACGCGGCGATCCTCGACCGCCTGCCGGAACTGCGGGCACCACAGGCACACCTCGTCGCCGGGGCGCTCTTCCAGACGGTGTGGAACGTGCGGAGTGGCCAGTCCCCGGAAGCCCACATCCGCGACTACGACCTCTTCTACTGGGACGCCGACATGAGCTACGAGGCGGAAGACAGGGTCATTCGCGGCGCCGCCGCCCTCTTCGCCGACCTGGGTGCCCGCATTGAGGTCCGCAACCAGGCCCGCGTCCACCTGTGGTTTCCGCAGAAATTCGGCCTGACCCGCCCACCCCTGCGTTCCGCCCGTGAGGGCATCGACCAATTTCTGGTGGAATGCACCTGTGTCGGCGTGGACGAGCGCGGCACGGTTTATGCCCCCTACGGCCTGGCCGACCTTGCCGCAGGCCACCTGCGCCCCAACCCCCTGAATCACACACCCGGCCTGTACGCGGCGAAAGTGGCCGACTACCGCCAGCGCTGGCCGTGGCTGCGGGAGATGGGGGGCGAGGAGGATAAGTAGCGCCAACTGGCACTTCCCAGCCCTCTGCCTGAACTCTTGGAACCGCTTGAAAACGATGTCGGGAGCAGGGTCCATAGGGCAAGCGTTGCCTGCTACCCCCCACCCAGCCTCCCCCACAAGGGGGAAGGGGCAAAAAGAGCTAAAGCCCTCGCTTCCTAAAACCGTCTACTGTGGACGGCCAACTCCCACTCCTCGGCTTACTCTCGCACCGCCTTCACCACGTCGGCTCGCGCAGCGAGACGGTGGGCCCGTGACTCGTGAACAGCAAGATCAAACATTGCGCGCAGAGAGAAACGGCCACAGACGCGATGGGCCGAGCCCCTTGCCGAGCGCAGCGGAAAGCTCCCCCTGCCCCCTCTGGGGGTAGGGGGCTGGGGGGTGGGGGTAACTCGCAGCAAGATCCCCTGCCCCCTCAAGCAAACCGAACCCGATTCGCATACGCCGCAATCTGCCCCGCCGTCCACAACACTTCCCGGACGTGTTCCAGCAGCAACTCCTCGACCACCCGCCCCTGCACCCGCATCGCCAGATGCTCGGGCTTCAAGGCCCGCACCGCCTGAACTTCCCACTCCGAGAGCCGCGTGAGCCCGGCGTCGTCCGGCGGCGCGGCCATTCCCGTGACCTGCGCGATCCTCGCCCAGAGTGCCCGCTTGCTGCCCGTGAGCCCCGCCACGAGTCCCGCAATGCGCGGCGGAGGCTGCCCGTCGGCCAGCGACAGAGCCGCCCGAATGCTGTAATGCGGCCCGTTCTGCGCCCCTTCGAGCAGCCGGGCAAGGTCCTGCGGCGCAAGAGCCACGGCGCTCACCGCACCAGCCGGAAGGTGTCACCCTCCCGGGTCAGGCGGCCCGACTCCAGCATCCGGCGCGTGACGGCGCGGGCCTGCTCCTCGGAAAGGGGCGAGGAGGCACCCAGGTCCCCCAGGGTGAACTGCCCGCCCTTGCGGTAGGCCAGCCGCAGCACCATACGCTCCTGCACGTCCCCCCGCTCGGCGCTGCCCACCCGCGACCCGAACGCCCGCCACACCAGCCAGGCGACGAGGACGCCGATCAGGAGCGCGACCGGCACCATCCGCAGGGCGAGGTCGGGGTCGGCGACTCGCTCGCCCAGGGCCGCCAGGTTCCGCCGCGCCGCCTCCACCGCCGCCGCACTCGCCCCGCTCGCGGCGAGGTCCTTCACGTCGCCCCGCTCCCGGAGGTAGTGCATCACACCCGCCGTGTCTCCCCGCACGTAAAAGGCGCTGTAGGCGATCAGGGCGGCACTCAGGCCCGCGATCAGGGTGACGGCGGCACGCGGCACATTCATGGGGCCATGCTAGCGGGCCGGGCCGGGGTTGTCGGCGCCCGGGCTCACGGTGAAGTCACGCCCCCCGCCTGTTACCCTGCCCCTCATGGCCCGCCGCGTGAATCCCATCCAGGACCGGGCGCGGCGCGCGGCGCTGGAGAAGGCGGCGTACCTGGCGATCTACGAGCGGGGCTACACGGGCGTGACGCTGGCCGATATTGCCGGGTACGCGGGCGTCAGCAAGGGGACGCTCGCCTACCACTTCGGCAGCCGGGCGGGCCTGCTGGCGGCGGTCATGCGCCGCTTCACCCGCACGATCACGGCGGCGACCCGGCGGGCGCTGCGGCAGGCGACCACCCCCGAGGCCAAGCTCGCCGCCTACGTCGAGAACCAGTTCTACGGGGTGGAGAACACCCGGCGCTTCTACACGGTGTCGCTGGACTTCCTGGCGGCGGCCACCCGTGACCCCGAACTCATGGCCGTGCAGCGCGACTTCCTGCGGGGGACCCTGGCCCTCGACCTCGAACTCGCCCGGCTGGCGGGGGAGGCGGGCGCCGAGGAGCGGGCGCGGCTGCTGCGGGCGCTCGTCGAGGGCCTGAGCGTGCGCTTTCTGGCCGACCCCGAGCCGGATCTGCAGACCTACCGGGCCGAGTGTCTGCGGGGCCTCAGGGCGATTCTGGGGTGGGGCGGCTAGGTGAGGGACAGCCCCTCCAGCGCCGCCGCGATCCGCCGTGCCCCCTCCACCAGCCGGGGACCAGGGCGCCCCAGGCCGCTCTCGGGCACGGGGACGACGGGAATGCCCAGCCCGCGCGCCTCGATCACCTCGGGCCGGAGCTTCTTGGCCCCGCACCATGAGCAGACGATCAGGTCGGGTTGCGCGGCCTGAACTTCCTCCAGGGTGAGGGGGGAACTGCGGCCCGGACGTTCCCCCAGGGCGTTCACCGCGCCCAACCCCGCAAGCAGGTCCGTCACCCAGGAGTCTTGTGTTGCCGCGATGATGGGTCGGGGCCACCACTCGACCAGGACGCGGGGCGGACGCGGGTAGACTCGGGCCAGGTCGCGCAGTTCGGCCTCCAGGCGCCCGGCCACGTCTTCCGCCCGCTCCGGCAACCCGATAGCCGTCCCAATTTCGCGAATGTCCCGCAGGGTGCCTTGCACGCTCACGGGGTCGAGGACCAGGGTGGGCAGCCCTGCGGCGCGCACCCCCTCCACGACCCGCTCCATGCCAGGCACGCTCAGGCTGGCGAGGACGAGGTCGGGCCGGGTTTCCCGCACCGCCGTCACGTCGATGTTCAGGTCGGGGCCAACCCGGCGCGCGCCCTCCAGCCCCGGCGCGTCGCTGTGGCTGTCGGCGGCGACCACCCAGCCCGGGACCCCCAGGGCCGCGAGGATATCGGAGTTGGAGGAGGTCAGCGAGGCGAGGCGCATGGGGGCAGGATAGCGAGTCAGCGGGCTTCTTCACCCACCCCTCAGACGCCTTTTCAAGCGTGTCAGAACGGCCAAACGCCCCCTGACCGTATGGTAGGGTGGCGGGTATGAAGAACACGTTCGCCGTCACCATGACGCTGATCCTGGCGCTCGCGCTGGGCGGCTCCTTTGCCGGATACCGGATTGCGACGACCCCGCACGAGGCCAGCGAGGCCAAGAAGGGCGGGGCGGAATCCATCGGCGACCCGACCACCCAGGACGTGAAGAGCGAGTCGGTGCCCTCGGCCCGCGAGGCTGCCACCCAGGGCAGCAACGACCTGTCGACCGCCCAGGGGAACGTGATGGAGCAGGACCAGGCGGGCGGCGCCAAGGCGGGCGAGAACGGCGCTGTAGCGGCGGACGGCGGCGAGGACTCCGGGGGTGCGGGGGCCGACGCGGGCACCACGAGCAACCAGAATGGCGGCACCACGACCGACGGCGGAACCAAGACGACGGAGACCGGCACCGGCACCGGGAGCGGCGGCACGGGCAGCACCGGGGGCGGCTCGGGCGATGCCAGCGGTGGGGACACCGGCAGCACTGGGGGCAGCACGACCGGCACGAGCGGTGGTCAGACCGGCGGCACGGGGACCACGGGGGACCAGGGCAGCACCGCCCAGAACAGCGGACCCCAGACCTCCGCGCCCGAGAACAGCAGCCTGCGGGGCGAGGGGCAGCCGAACGTGCCCTCGCCGACCGTGCAGGGCAGCGAGGAGACCCAGCTCGGCCAGACCGGCGCCTCCAACACCGAAAAGGCGACGGCGGCCAGCGGGGGCCTCAGCGACTCCAAGGCGGCCGAGGTCTCCAGCGCGCTCAGCGGCGACACGGGCGAGGGGCAGAAGAAGTTCGTGGCGAGCTGCGGTGGTTGCCACGGGGCGGGTGGCCAGGGCGGCATCGGCCCGGCCCTGAACGCGGCCACCGGCCCCGGTTCCTGGGACATCGGGCAATTCGAGGCCGCCGTCCGTCAGGGCCATGCGCCTGACCGCGAGCTCGGTGCCGTCATGCCCCGCTTCACCAAGGAGCAGCTCACCGACGAGGACCTGACCGACATCTACGCCTACCTCAAGACCCTGCAGTAGCAGGCGCCCCCGGAGGCAACCTCCCGGCCCGCCCTTCCCGGCGGGCCCTATTCTTGGCGCATGACGCCCGGCCCCCTGCTGACGACCTCCCCCGTCAAGGCGTTCGGGTTGAAGGTCGTGGAGGCCACCCCGGACGGACTGCCCACAGCGGCGGGCCTGCTGGTGCCGCACGACGGCGAGCCGGTCGCGGACATCCGGGACAGGCCGGACCGCTGGGCACAGCTCGCGCTGCTGTCGGGAGCCATCCGGCGGGGCCTCCCGATCCTGGCCTGGGGCACAGGCGCGGCGCTGGCCGGTCGGGCGCTGGGGGCGCGGGTCCGGCCGGGGGGCGGCAGTGACCTCTCGCCGGAGTGGTCCGAGTTGCCCCGCGGCGCGGTCGCCGAGACGTGGGAGGGCGAGGTACCCCTGCTGTGGCGTGCGGGGAGCGTGACGGCCTGGGCAGGCGTGACCGTGCCGGAGTCCTTGAGGACGGCCTTCCTGGCGGGCCTGGAGAATGCCGGTCCTCGGACTCCGGGAACCCCCCTGGAAGCCGTGGGCGGCGAGTCGGCGCTGCGCCCCCTGCTGGCCGACTTCTACGCGCGGGCACGGGCGGACGACCTGCTCGGCCCGCTGTTCGCCGCGCACGTCGATGACTGGGAGGCCCACCTGGACCGGGTGACGGCCTTCTGGGTCACCATGCTGGGGGGCGGGGCGGCGTGGCGGGGCAACCTGAAGAGTGTCCACGCCGGGTTGGGCGTTCGCGGGCCGCACCTCGCGCGCTGGCTGGCGCTGTTCCGGGCGGCGGCGGCGGCGCACCTCTCCCCGCAGGCCGCCGCGCGGCTCACCTCCCGGGCGGAGGCGATGGGGGCGCGGCTGGGTCAAGGAAAACCGGGGAACCGTCCTCACGCGGGGCGCGTACCGTAGGGGGTATGGCACCCTTCAACATTCCCTTCCTGAAGAAGAACGAGGACAAGCTCCCCGACGGGGTGAGCCGCCCCACCTGGGTGATCCTCGACGTGACCGGCGCGTACCCCGAGCGGCAGCCCGCCAACCCCATCCAGGCCCTGCTGAACCGTGAGGACACCCTGGAAGCCCTGGAGGCCCGCGCCGAGCGGCTGCGGCACGCCGACTGGTTGCACGGGGTCCTCGTCCGCATCTCCGAGTTCACCGCCGCGCCCGCGACCGCGCACGCGATCCGCCAGATCCTCGCCCGGCTGGGGCAGGACAAGCGGGTGGTCGCCTACCTGCCGCAGCTCACCATGACGGCGCTGCTGGCGGCGAGCGGTGCAAAGGAAATTGCCGCCCCCGAGTCGGCAGACGT
Organism: Deinococcus aerius; assembly: GCF_002897375.1. Taxonomy (NCBI): domain Bacteria; kingdom Thermotogati; phylum Deinococcota; class Deinococci; order Deinococcales; family Deinococcaceae; genus Deinococcus; species Deinococcus aerius. The sequence goes on from NZ_BFAG01000003.1 coordinate 387,538, forward strand.
GCTCGTGCCGGGCTTCGCGGTCGAGCCCACCTTCCTGGGCGAGTTCCTGAAAAAGAGCGGCATAGAGTTCGAGAATCTGCGGATTCGGGAGTACAAAGCGGCGCTGACCCGCTTCTCGCAGGACCACATGGACGACGCCAACCGCGAGCAGCTCACCGCGTACCTCAGCGGCCTGGAGACCGCCTGGGCGCTCGACCTCGCGGCGGCGCGCGGGGTGAGCGAGGAGACGGCCCGTGCCTGGCTCACGGGCGACCTCACGAGCGCGCGGGCGGCCCAAGAGGCGGGTCTGATCAACCGCGTCGCCTATGAGGACGAACTCGTCGGCCCCGGCACCCGGCCCCTGGCGGCGGTGATCGACCTGCTGATGCCCAGACGGGGGAACGCGAAGGATGGACGGGTCGCCGTTGTGTCTCTCGTCGGCACCATCGTGCCCGGCAAGAGCCGCAACAATCCCCTGCCCATCCCGCTGCTGGGCGGACCGCAGGCGGGCTCCGACACGGTCGTCGCGGCCCTCAAGCGGGCGAAGAAGGACGACAAGACCAAGGCCATCGTGCTGTACGTGAACAGCGGCGGCGGCTCGGCCCTGGCGTCGGACCTGATCTGGCGGGAGGTGGCGACCTCGGAGAAGCCCGTCGTCGCCGTGATGGGCGAGTACGCGGCGAGCGGCGGCTACTACGTGCTGACGCACGCCCGGCACATCGTCGCCAGCCCCTACACCCTGACGGGCAGCATCGGCGTGGTGAGCGGCAAGCCGGTGCTGCGCGAGTTCAACGCCCGCCACGGCCTGAAGCCCGAGCGGGTGGGCCGCGACCGCGCCCTGATGTACAGCGCCGCTCGCCCCTTCTCGGACGAGGAACGCGCCCACGTCGAGAAGGGCATCGCCGAGGTCTACGACCGCTTCGTGACCCGGGTGGCTCAGGGCCGCAAGATGACCCCGGGGCGCGTGAACGAGATCGGCCGGGGCCGCATCTGGAGCGGGCTGGACGCCCTCGACCTGGGGCTGGTGGACGAGCTGGGCGACCTGCACCTCGGCATCGAGCGGGCCTGCGAACTCGCCGGGCTCCCCTACGACGCCCCGACCTGGAACGTCACCCCCGCCCGCACCGGCCCCCTCCCCGAATTCGTGCAGGAGGCCGCCCGCGCCGCACAGATCAGCGTCTGGCCTTTCGGACGTGAGCGGGTCCTGACGTGGCTGGATCAGGAGGTGAAGGTGCGGTAGAGGCGAGCGATAAAATCAAATCACTGCCGGATAGAACCCAGTAGTCTCTACTCTTGACAACGCAACTTCAGGTTCAATTCGTTTCTCATAGCCAAAGGGGGACGAGATGCACGACCTGGCCAAGAAGCTGAAGGCGCTGTCTACCTTGAGCGGCATCAGAACCGAAGTATTCCCAGGCATCGGTATTTCCTTCATAATCACTTACCTTTATTTTTGGCTATTTCGTCATCGGCTGCCAGAAGTGCTGGGTATCGAAAATATGGAGCCTTTGGCAGCATCGGCTGCACTTGCACTAGCAGCACTACTCACAAGTGTTGCAGCATGGGTAGTTTCGGGGTACGTTTTTGATCCCCTTTATGACCTCTTCTATGGTCTAGGAGGGCAATGGACGAAAAAACCTGGAAGGCCACTCGGCATTTTCTACTCGGGTTATGAATTAGAGTTCTTCCGCAAGCAAGCCAGGGAAAAGCTGGCGCGAGAAAACAAAAATTATGCAGATCAGGGAATTAGTATATACGGTTTTATTATCAATAGACTGGAATTCGAAAGTGCCGAAAGATACGAAAAAATTGAGAGGAAATTGTCTACGTCAAAAGCACTCAGAAATACAATCCTGCCTACGTTTCTTCTGGCCGTATGGCTTATTTATAGAGACTCTGCTATCTATTCACTTATATTGCTGGTCATTTCTGTTGTGTTGATTCAACAGAGCTTCGAACTGAGAGCAAAGCATACTTTAGATTCCTACAGATGGTTTATTGAGAGGAGGCTTAAATCTCGGCCCTCTAGAATTAAAACTGCGCGGCCCGAATAGATTCAGGGCCAGAGACCCTGGGCCGCAAGAAGTATAGAGAACGCACCCATTGAGAACGGTGGAAAGACCAGGGGGAGGGGCTGTCCAGCCTTCCCTCCCCCCATTTGGGTGAGACCGTCAGGACGGCATCCCCTTCACGTTCTGAGTTCCCGCCTTCAGCCCACCACCGCCTCATATGCCCTGATCTGCGCCCGGATCACGTCCAGGCTCCCCTCCCAGAACTCGGGCGCGCGCAGGTCGATGCCGAAGCGGGCGGCGAGGGTGCGGGCGTCGGCCAGGCCGGTCGAGGCGAGGAGGTCGTCGTAGCGGGCCTGGAAGTCGGCCTCCTGTCCCTGGGCCTGCGCCTGCCCGTACTGCGCGTACAGGCCCAGGCCGAACAGCAGGCCGAAGGTATAGGGGTAGTTGTAGAAGGCCAGGCTGTAGTAGTGGGGCTTGACGGCCCACATGTAGGGGTGCGTGGTGTTCAGGGCGTCGCCGTAGGTCTGGCGCTGCGCCCAGGTCATCAGGTCGTTCAACTCCTGCGGCGTCAGGTCGCGCTCGGCCCGCTTCTCGAACACGGCCCGTTCAAATAGGAAGCGCGAGTGGATGTCCACCACGACCTGCGCGTGCCCGAGGAGTTGCGTTTCGAGGACGTACAGCCGCTCCTCGCCCGTCGCCCGCGTAAGCGCCGCGTTCTGGATGATCGTCTCGCAGAAGATGGAGGCGGTCTCGGCCAGCGTCATGGGCGTCTCGCGTCGCAGGGGTGTGCGTGAGGCCTTCAGGAGGTTGTGGTAGCCGTGCCCCAGCTCGTGCGCGAGGGTCGAGACGCTGTCGAGGCTGGGGTCGTGGTTCATCAGGATGCGGCTCTCGCCCTGCTGCCAGCCCATGCAGAAGGCGCCGCCGCGTTTGCCAGCGCGCGGCCCGGCGTCGATCCAGCTCTCCCGGAAGGCGCGGGCGGCGAAGTCCCCGAGCCTGTCCGAGTAGCCCCGGAACTGCTCCTCGACAAAGCGCGTCCCCGCCTCGTACGTCCATTCCGTCTCGCTGCGGCCCAGCGGGGCGAAGAGGTCCCACCAGTCCATCCTGTCCTTGCCCAGCGCGCGGGCCTTCGCGGCGAAGTAGCGGCGGAAGTCGGGCAGGCTGCGCTCGACCGCGCCCTGCATCGCCGTCAGCGTCTCGCGGTCGATGCCGTGGGTGAGCAGGCTGGGCGCCACCGCGTCCGGGAAGCCCCGGCGGGCGGCGAGCGTGCCCTCCTCGCCCTTCACGCCGTTCAGGGCGGCGGCGAGGACGACCTCCGCGTCCTGCCAGACCTTCAGCTCCGCGTCGAAGGCGTCGCGGCGCACGCCCTCGTCCGGGTCAGTGGCGAGGGCGCGCAGGGCGGTGACGGGCATTCGCTGTCCCCGGTACTCGCCCGTCAGTTGGCTGGAGTAGTTGCCGTGCAGCTTGGCCCAGCCGCCCGCCCCGCTGGGCCGCAGCCGGGCGGCGAGGTCCTCCTCCTCCGGCGTCATCTGGTGCCGGGCGTACTCCACGCTGCGGCGGATGAGGTGCTCGTGGTCGCGGGCCACGTCGGACTGCCCCAGCAGCGCCTCCACGTCCTGCTCCCCCAACCAGGCGGTCAGGCGCGAGCGCAGCGGCCCCAGCGGCAGCGTCAGGGTGGTGAGTTCCCCCATCCGCTGCTGGGCCAGCGCGTCCCGGCTGTCGGTCGTCACGAAGGCGGAGACGAAGCCGCGCAGCGGGGTCAGGCGGGCGAGGACACTGTTCAGGCCACCCAGCACACGGTCGAGGGCCTCTGTCGTGGCCGGACTTCCCCCCTTGCGGACGCCCACCTCGTCGAACGTCGCCTCCAGCGCCGCCACTTCCTCCCGCAACGTGGCGAGGTCGGCGGTCAGGCGCGGGTCGTCCAGCCCGGCATAGAGGTCGTCGGTGCGCCAGCGGGGAAGTTCTCTTGCCTGGGTTGTGGTCATGGGGCGCAGTCTAGACGGTCGCGGGGCTGGTCCTACACCCCGCCCACCACCCTTTCCCCCCGCACCAGCGCCTCCAGCCGCTCGGCCACGTTGACGAGGTGGTCACCCAGGCGTTCCAGGCTGCGGGCCATCCGGTGGGCGGCGAGCGCGACCTCCACGTCGTCGGGGCGCTCGTGCAGCCGGGTGAGGCTGGCGCGCAGCATCTGTTCGTACAGGGCGTCCACCTCCTCCTCGTCCAGGCGCATGACCTCGCGGGCGGCCATGACGTCGCGCTCGGCGAAGGCGTAGGCCAGACGCTCGAGCATCCCGGCCAGGAGGTTCACGAGGGGCAGCACGTCCTGGAGGGTGGCGCTGCGGGTGCGCGGGGCCAGGGCCTCCAGGTCGCGGGCCACCCCGAGGGCGTAGTCGCCCACCCGTTCCAGATTGGTCAGGCTGCGAAACACCATCAGGTGAAAGGCGAGCTCCTCGGTCGTCAGCGGCCCCGCAAAGGCGTGGAGGCAGGCGTCCTCGATCTCGCGTTCCAGCGCGTCGGTCTCGCGTTCCAGGGCACCCGCCCGGCGGGTCAGGCCCGCGTACTCGGCGCGCCGGGCGGCGTCGCGCACCGCGTCGAGTTCCCCCAACGTCAGGCTGAGCATTCGCAGGAACCGCGCCGTCAGGTACCGGGTGCTCGCCTCACCGTGGGTCATGCCGGAAGTATCCTAGCCCCGTGTGAGGGCCGGGTCAGCGACCGGCAGGCCCATCACGCGGCGGAACGTGGGCACGTCCTCGTACCGGAAGGCCCGCCAGCCCGCGGCCTGAGCCGCCGCCACGTTCTCGTGGCTGTCATCCCAGAACACCAGGTGGGCGGGGGGCACGCCCAGCCGCCGGGTGACCTCGGCGAAGTAGTCCGGCACGGGCTTGCGGTGACCCACCGCGGAGCTGGCGAAGTGGCCCTCCACCAGCTGACCCAGGCCCACCTCGTCCAGCAGGTGCCGGGTGCGGTGGGCCTCCTGGTTGGTGGCGAGGTGAACCCTCCAGCCCGCCGCGCGCAGTTCCTCCACGGCCGCCCACAGGCCGGGGTTGGGGTGGTTTTCGGACTCCAGCCACTCGCGCAGGAAAGCTTGCGGCGTCTGGGGGCGCCCCAGTTCCTTCAGAAAGGCCGGGAGGTGCGTCAGCAGGTCGCTGCGCCCGGTGGACGCTTCCACGAAGGGGCCGAAGAAAAAGGCGCGGGCCGCCTCGGGATGTTCCCGGAGCAGCCGCACCCCGAAAAATTCAGGTGGCGTGACCAGCACGCCGTCCACGTCCAGCAGCAGAATGTCTTCGCGGGGATCCACGGGAAGGAGCCTAGCGCGGCTCTTACCCGAAGCGGCCCGTGACGTACGCTTCCGTCCGCTCGTCGCGCGGGCTGGTGAAGATCTGATCGGTGACCCCATGTTCGACGAGGTCGCCATTCAGGAAGAAGGAGGTGGTATCCGAGACCCGGGCGGCCTGGTGCATGTTGTGCGTCACGATGATGATGGTCGTGACCTTTTTGAGGTCCGTCATCAGGTCCTCGATCTTCGCGGTGCTGGCCGGGTCGAGCGCCGAGGTCGGCTCGTCCATCAGCAGGATCTCGGGCTCGACGGCCAGGGCGCGGGCAATGCACAGCCGCTGCTGCTGCCCGCCGGAGAGGCCGGTGGCGGGGGTCTTGAGGCGGTCTTTCACCTCTTCCCAGAGGGCCGCGCCGCGCAGGGAGCGTTCGGCGACCTCCATCAGGCGCTTGCCATCCCGCACCCCCGCGAGCTTCAGGCCGCTCACCACGTTGTCGAAGACGCTCATGGTGGGGAAGGGGTTGGGCTTCTGGAAGACCATGCCCACGCGGCGACGCATGGTCACCGGGTCCACGCCGGGGCCATACATATTCTCGCCGTCGAGCAGCAGGGTGCCCGTGACGCGGGCGCCGGGGGTGAGGTCGTGCATGCGGTTGACGGCGCGCAGAAAGGTGGTCTTGCCGCAGCCGCTGGGACCGATCAGGGCGTTGACGGTGCCGGGCTGAATGTCCAGGTTCACGTCCCGCACGGCCTGCTTGTCGCCGTAAAAGATGCTGACGTTCCGGGCACTGAGGAGGGGGGTCATGAAAGGGAGGCTCCTTGGAAGGGTGGGAGGGAAGCGGTCAGCCGTCAGCGATCAGCAACAGACGCCTCGTGTTGCTGATGGCTGGGGGCCGTCCTACCGGCGGCGGCTGGCCCGCCGGGCGAGCAGGCTGGTCACGAAAATCAGGGTGATGAGGAGCAGGGCACCCGCCTTGGCGAGGCGCTGGTTCTCGTCGTAGGCGCTCGTGGCGCCACGGTAAATCTCCAGCGGCAGGGCGCTCATCGGCTTGGTGGGGTCGAGGTTGACGTTGTTGTTGCCAAAGGCCGTGAAGAGCAGCGGCGCGGCTTCCCCCGCCACCCGGGCCAGGGCGAGCATCACCCCAGTCACGATCCCGCCAGCGGCGGCGGGCAGCACGATCCGCAGAATGACCAGCCACTGCGGCAACCCCAGCGCCAGCCCCGCCTCGCGCACGCTCAGCGGCACCAGTTTCAGCACTTCCTCGGTCGTGCGGACCACGATGGGGATCATCAGAAACCCGAGGGCGAGCGCCCCGGCCAGCCCCGAGAAGCCGAAGTGCAGCACGATCAGGCCGTAGGCGACCAGGCCCATCACGATGGCGGGAATTCCGGCGAGCACGTCGCTGAGCATGCGAATGGTGGGCATCAGGCGGTGCCGGGGGTACTCGGCGAGAAAGATGCCGCCCGCCACACCGATCACCACGCCGATCACACTGGCCATCGCCAGCATCAGCAGGCTGCCGGTGATGGCATTGAGCAGTCCGCCCCCCGCCTCGCCCTCGGGCGCCGGAGTCTTGGTGAAGAAGGCGAGGTTCATCGCCCCCAGGCCCTCCCGCAGCAGGTACACGAAGATCAGGATCAGGGGCGCGACGACGAGCGCCGAGGCGAGCAGGATCAGCGCGCCCATCAGCAGGTTCTTGACCCGCCGGGCGGGGCTGAGCCGGGCACCCGGGCGGGCGGGGGCGGCGGAGGCGACGCGCATCATTGAATGCCTTTCGGCGTGAGCCGCGCGATGATGAGGCGGGCGGCGAAGTTGACGACCACGCTGACGAAGAAGAGGGTCAGGCCCAGGGTGACCACGCTGGAGCGGTGCAGCGCCGCCTGCGCGTCCCCGAACTGGTTGGCGATCACCGAGGCCATCGTGCTGGCACCGCCCCAGAGGCTCTTGAGAATCTCCTGGCTGTCGCCGATCACCATCGCCACGGCCAGCGTCTCGCCCAGCGCGCGGCCGAGGGCGAGGATCACGCCGCCCAGAATCCCGGCGCGGGCATAGGGCAGGATCGCCCGGGAGATGACCTCCCATTTCGTTGCGCCCAGGGCGTACATCGCCTCACGCTGGTCCTGCGGCACCAGGCGGATCACGTCCCGCGCCACCGAGGCCGTATACGGCAGGATCATCACGGTCAGGATGATGATGGCGAGGGCCAGGCCGCGCCCCCCCGCGCCCGACGGCACGAAGAAGCACTGGAGGCTCGTCTGCTGCTGCGCCCACAGCTCGTTGCACCGGGTGAGGGTGGCGACGTTCTCCGGGTTCAGGAAGTAGGCCGTCTGCCACCGGCCCAGAATGGGCGCGATCACGAACAGCGCCCACAGGCCGTACACCACGCTGGGCACGGCGGCGAGCAGCTCGATCAGGTAGCCCACCGGGTTCGCCAGCCACCTCGGCGCGTACTCGGCCACGAACAGGGCGCTGGCGACCGCGAGCGGCACGCTGATGGCGAGGGCGGCGAAGCTGGTCACCAGGGTGCCGACGATCATGGCGACCGCGCCGAAGCGCTCCTGCACCGGGTTCCAGGTGCGCTCGGTGAAAAAGTGCCAGCCGAAGGCTTGCAGCGCGGGCCAGGACTCGCGGGCGAGCTGGTAGACGCTCAGCACGAACACCAGCCCAATCACCGACGCGAGCGCGAGGATCAGGACCTGAAAGGTGCGGTCGCTGCGGCTCGACAGCGCGGCGCCGGGCCGGGAACGGACGGGGGAGGATCGGGCAGGTTCACTCATAGGGGCATGACCTCTCGGGGGCAGGCTGGCCCCAGTTGACAGGCAAAGCGTCAGGGGCAGGTCAGGTGAGGGGATGCGGGACAGGAAAGGGGCGGCCCCCACCCTGGGGAGCCGCCCACCCGGAACTTCCGTGCTTACAGCTTCTTGCCGCCGTAAGTCATCGAGTTGATGATGGTCCTGGCCTTGTTGACGACGTTGGCGGGCAGCCGGGCGTAATCCAGCCCCTCGTTGTAGCCCTGGCCGGTGGTGACCATCCAGCCGAGCAGGTTCTTCAGGGCCTTCGCCTGCGCCTCGGTCCGGTTGCCGTACTTCTGGTCCTGGTAGAAGATCACGTAGGTGAAGCTGGCAATCGGGTAGGCGTTCGCGTTCGCGCTGTTCGTCAGGCTCACCCGGGTGTCCTTGGGAATCACCACGCCCAGCGCCGCCGCCGCCGCCGGGCCGTTATCGGCCAGCACGAACTTCCCGGCGCGGTTTTGCACGCTGCCGAAGGGCAGCTTGTTCTGCTTGGCGTACACCAGCTCCACGTACCCGATGGCCCCCGGCGTGCTTTTGACCACACTCGCCACGCCGTCGTTGCCCTTGGCGCCAGTCCCGACCGGCCACTGCAGGCTGTTGCCCACCCCCACCTTGCTCTTCCACTCGCCACTGACCTTGCTCAGGTAGTCGGAGAACACGTAGGTCGTCCCGGACCCGTCGCTGCGGCGGGCCACCGTGATGGGCAGCGGGGGAATCGTCACGCCGGGGTTCAGGGCCGCGATGGCCTTGTCGTTCCAGGTCTTGATCTTGCCCAGGTAGATGTCGGCCAGCACCCGCCCCGTGAATTTCAGGGGCTGGGTCACTCCGGGGAGGTTGTAGGCGGGCACGACCGCGCCGATGGCGGTGGGGATGTGCAGCAGGGGGGCCGGGGCGCTCTTCAGCGTCTCGTCGCTCATGGGGTTGTCCGACCCCGCGAAGTCGACGGTGCGCTCCAGAATCTGCTTCTGTCCGGCGCCGCTGCCGACGGACTGGTAGTTGACGTTGACGCCGGTGGCGTCCTTGTATTCGGCGAACATCTTGGAGTAGAGGGGGTAGGGGAACGAGGCGCCCGCACCCGTGAGGGTCGTCTGCGCCGCCGCCATGCCGGTCGTCATCAGGGCCAGGCCCAGGAGGAAGGTCTTCTTCATGCCTGACAGCGTGCAGGCGAACTGTCAGGGCCAGGTCACTGGGATGTCAGCCCAACGTCAGGGGCGGCGGGGTCTCCCCCCACCGCCCCCTGCCCGGCCCGTTCTCTTAGTCCGCCGCTTCCGCCTGCGCGTACTGGAGGCGGTGCAGCCGCGCGTAGTACCCGCCCTTTTCCAGCAGCTCCCGGTGGCTCCCCTGCTCCACGATCCGGCCCCGGCGCATGACCACGATGCGGTCGCAGTGCTCAATAGTGCTCAGGCGGTGCGCGATGATGATGCTCGTGCGGCCCAGCATCACCTTCTCCAGCGCCTGCTGAATTCGCAGCTCCGTCTCGGTGTCCACATTCGCGGTCGCCTCGTCGAGCACGAGCAGGATGTCGGGGTTCTGGATCAGGGCGCGGGCGAAGGCGAGGAGTTGCTTCTGCCCGGTCGAGAGGGTGGCGCCGCGCTCGCGGACCTCGGTGTCGTACCCCTCGGGCAGCGACAGGATGTAGTCGTGGACGCCCACATAGCGGCAGGCCTCGACCACCCGCTCGTGGGGAATGTCGGGGTTGTTCAGCGTCAGGTTACTCTCGATGGTTCCCGCGAAGAGGAACACGTCCTGCAAGACGACGCCGACGTGCTTTCTCAGGTCGTGCTGGGCGAGGTCGCGCACGTCGATCCCGTCCACCTTCACCGCGCCGCGCTGCACGTCATAGAAGCGGCTCACCAGCGCGGTCACGCTCGTCTTGCCCGCGCCGGTCGCGCCGACCAGGGCCACGCTCTCACCGGGCTGGATGTGCAGGTCGATGCCGCGCAGAATCCAGCGTTCGTCGTTGTCGGGCGTGTCCGCCTTCACCGTCTGGTCGTAGGCGAACCACACCCCCTCGAAGTCCACCCGGCCCTCGAAGTGTTCCAATTTTCTCGCGTCCGGCTTGTCCGTAATCTCCTCCTCGGTGTCGAGCACGCCGAAGATGCGCTCGCTGCTCGCCATCGCCGCCTGAAGATTGTTGAACACGTCCGCCAGGTCCTGGATGGGCTGGAAAAGCTGCTGGGTCCACTGCACGAAGGCGAAGAGCGTACCCACCGTGACGGCCCCGGCCACTCCGCTCGCCACCGCGTCCTGGCCCAGAATCTGCCGGGCGGCGAAATACAGCACGAGCGCCACGGCAACCTGGCCCAGCACCGCGACGGTCGGCATGAACAGCGAGAACCAGTACACGCTGTTCACCGTGGCCGTCAGCAGGTTGCGGTTGGCGTGGTCGAAGTCCAGCGCGGTGCGGGCCTCGCGGCGGAAGAGCTGCACGGTCAGCATCCCGGTGATGTTCTCGTTGAGCCGGGTGTTCACGATGGCCTGCTGGATGCGGGTGGCGCGGAAGGCGTCGCGCAGCTTGCCCCGGAAGAAGTTGGTGGCGAAAAACAGCACCGGCAGCACCGTGAAGCTGATCAGCGCGAGCTTCCAGTTCAGCCGCAGCATGAAGCCCGCGTACACCAGGATCAGGAGGCTGGAGGTGATCATGCTGACCAGCCCGCCCGTGATGAACTGGTTGATCGCGTCCACGTCGCTCGTCACGCGGGTGATCAGGCGGCCGACCGGGTTCTGGTCGAAGTAGGCCAGGTGCAGCCGCTGGAGCTTGCCGAACACGTCCGAGCGGATGTCGCGCAGCACGTTCTGCCCCAGGTAGCCGATGGCGAGGGTGGAGACATAGTTCAGGACGAACTCGATCACCCGCAGCCCCATGTAACCCAGCGCGGCGAGGGTCAGGCCCCGGTACAGCGTCTCGGCGTTCAGCCCGGGATTGCGCTCGAAGGGCGAGAGGTAGGCGTCGATGGCGTGGCGCAGGACCAGCGTGGGCAGCGGTGACAGCACGGCGAGCAGCAGCGCGACGACCACGGCGGTCAGGGCGAGTGCCCTGTACGGGCGCAGATAGCTCAGGATGCGCCGGGTGAGGTGGACATCGAAGCCCTTCTTGGCGGCGTCGAGGGGATCGGGGGCGGTCACTTCACGGCCTCCTGGGGCAGAACCTGGGCTTCGAGGTCGTCGGCCGCCACCTCCGCGTCACCGATGGGCTCGTCCTCGGCGTCGAGGTCGGAGGCGAGGCGCTGGAGGCGTTCGAGTTCGGCGTAATGGCCGCCCGCCGCGAGCAGTTCCTCGTGGGTGCCCTGCTCGGTCACGCGCCCCTCCTCCAGCACTACGATCCGGTCGGAGTGACGCAGGCTGCTGACCCGGTGGGCGATCAGGATGACGGTGCGGCCCCGGGCGACCTCCCGCAAGCCGTCGAGGATGCGCCGCTCGGTCTCGGTGTCCACCGCCGAGAGGCTGTCGTCCAGGATCAGGATCGCCGGGTTGCGGACGATGGCACGGGCGATGGCCGTGCGCTGCCGCTGACCGCCCGAGAGGGTCACGCCGCGCTCGCCCAGCATGGTGTCGTAGCCCAGCGGGAAGCCCTCCACGTCGCCCGCCAGCCCGGCCAGCCGCGCGGCCTCGTGGACCCGGGCGAGGTCGGGCTGCTGCGGCAGCTCGGGCGGCGCGGGCACCTTTGCCACGTTCACGCCGGTCGGGATGGCAGGAAGGTCCTGCCCCTCCAGCCCGAAGGCGATGTTGTTGGCGATCGTGTCGCTGAAGAGGAAGGGTTCCTGCGGCACCACGGAGACGTGTTCACGCAGCACCCGCAGCGGGATGACCCGCACGTCGTGCCCGTCCACCCGCACCACACCGCTCGTGGGGTCCATGCTGCGGGTGATGAGCGCTGCGAGGGAAGTCTTGCCGCTCCCGGTGGGGCCAGTGATCCCCAGGAACGTCCCGGCGGGGATATGCAGGTTCACCCGGTCGAGGACCGTGAAGTCGCCGTAGCGCAGGCTGACGTTGTCGAAGGTCACGTCGCCACGCAGGGTGCGGATGGAGGGGTCGGTGCGGCCCCGCTCGTCGTGGACCTGGGGCCGGGCGTCGAGCAGTTCGCGCAGCCGTCCCCAGGAGGAGAGACCGCGCTGGGTCACCCCGGTGATCCACCCCACCATCAGCATCGGCCAGGCGAGGCGGTCGAGCGTGCCCACGAACTGCACGAACTTGCCCACCGTGAAGTTCGCGCCCCCCTGCGGGAATAGGATCAGCCGCCCGCCCACGAGCAGGATCAGCCCGAAGGTCAGCCCGATGAGCAGGCTCATGAAGCCCCGCAGCGGCCCGTCCACCTTCGTCAGCGCGATGTTGCGCCGCAGCAGCTCCAGGTTCATCGCCCGGTAGTCGGCGATCTCGCGGTCCTCGATGGCGTAGCCCTTCACCACCCGCGCGCCGCTGAAGTTTTCCTGCGCCTTCCCGGCAATCAGGCTGTTCTGCTCCTGCACCCGGGTGTAGCGCTGGTTGATCAGCCGCGCGAGGTAATACAGCAGGCCCACGATGAACGGCAGCACGGCGATCACGATCAGGGTGAGCTGCCAGCTCAGGCCGAACAGGACGGTGAAGCTCGTCAGGAAGGCGGACACGATGTTCACGATCTGCCACGAGCCGAAGCCCAGCATCTCGCGCACGGCGCTCAGGTCGCCCGTCAGGCGGTTCATGATGTCGCCCGTGCGCGAGCGGTCGTAATACGCCTTGTCGAGCGTCTGGAGGTTCATGTAGATGTCGCGGCGAATCTCGTACTCCGTCTGCCGCGACGCGATGATGATCTGGCGGCGCATCAGGAGCATCAGCGCCCCGGCAGTCGCGGCGGCCAGCACGATGCCCAGCGCGTACAGCCCCACCTGTGCCAGCGTCACCCCCACCGTGTTCGGGCTCGCGTCGGTCGCCCGCGTCAGGCCGTCGATGGTGAGGCGGATGTAGTAGTACGGCAGCAGGTTCACGCTGTTGGCGATCACCACGGCGACAATGCCGATGAGGTACTGCCGACGGTGCATCCGCAGGTAGGGCCAGAGGGTGCGCAGGCTGTCCAAGAGGTTCACCTCGGGGGAAAGAGCGGCCAAAAGAGCGTGCGAATCAGGAGCCCGGCTCCGGGAGTGGCCAGTCTACGCCGCCCGGCGGAGGGAGGAATGCGCGTAATGGCCGAGTCGGCGTGCCCTTGGGTTCACGTCCTCTTGAGACAAAATCCATGCCAACGCTGCTGCCGTGAGGCCGACGGCCGCTGGCCGAACCCGGGAACGAAAAAACGGCGTTGGCAGCGAAATTCCGCTCCTGTTGACACCCCAGGGGGGCGGTGCTACTATCCACAGCCGGAAGCAAGCGCGTCAGCGCGAAACTTCCGTGCTCAGGGGTGGGACCCCTCCGCCTTCTGCCTCAGGAACAGGTGCCACCCTAGCTCAACTGGTAGAGCACCCGACTTGTAATCGGAAGGTTGGGAGTTCGATTCTCCTGGGTGGCTCCAAGTGGCGCACCACACGCCACGGCGATCCGGGGCGAGACAATCCGGGCCAGCGCAATCTGGGGCAAATCTGGGTAGGTGGCCGAGTGGTTAAAGGCGACAGACTGTAAATCTGTTCACGTAAGTGTACGGCGGTTCGAATCCGCCCCTGCCCACCACACGCGGGAATAGCTCAGTTGGTAGAGCGTCAGCTTCCCAAGCTGAATGTCGCGAGTTCGAGTCTCGTTTCCCGCTTTCCAGCCCGCTCTTGTAGCTCAGTGGTAGAGCACTCCCTTGGTAAGGGAGAGGTCGTCGGTTCAATCCCGACCAAGAGCTCCACTTCGGAAATGCGGCCCGCGACCGTTGGGCCGCGTTTTCACTTGTGTCATCGTCGGTGCCCGTATGCTGCTTACGCCCGTCTCCCCCGGGGGACTTCTCGA
>NZ_BFAG01000004.1:0-85000 GCF_002897375.1 Deinococcus aerius
CCTACGGGCCACCTCCCCTTGAAGGGAGGCAAGTGACACCCCGGCTCCCCTTGAGGGGAGCTGTCAGCGAAGCTGACTGAGGGGTTGTACGCGACTCAATCCCCGCTCACCGGCTGCGGCGTCTGCATCATCCCGTCCGGCGCCGTGTCCGTCACCACCGTGTCGTGCGTAAGCGGACCACTGTTCACGCCGCCTACCCCATACGCCGCCCACTTGTCTTCGCGGCTGTTCAGGCGGTGCTGGGTTGCGCCGGGCCGCACGCGGCTCTCGCTGAACTCCTTGGGCTCGATGGAGATGCGCTCGCCCTCCATCAGGCCGTAGATGCCGGTCTGGCCGGGTTCCTTGCGCTGCCACTCGGCAGGCACGGCCATGTCGGGGCCGGTGTAGTCAGTGGGCTCGGAGTAGGCGGCGATGTAGCCCTCGAAGTTGCGGAGGATCAGTTTCTCGGGGCTGTGGCTGAGCACGTAGTTGGGCGCGACGGGAATCTTGCCGCCGCCGCCGGGCGCGTCCACCACGTAGGTCGGCACCGAGTAGCCGGAGGTGTGCCCGCGCAAGCTCTCCATAATCTCCAGGCCCTTGCTCACGGTCGTCCGCAGGTGCCCCGCCCCGTGCACGAGGTCGCACTGGTAGATGTAGTAGGGCCGCACCCGAATCTTGACGAGTTCGCGCAGCAGCTTCTGCATGATGACCGGGTGATCGTTCACGCCACGCAGTAGCACGCTCTGGTTGCCCAGCGGCACGCCCGCCCGGGTGAGGCGGTCACACGCCTCGGCCACCTCCGGCGTGATCTCCTTGGGGTGGTTGACGTGGATGTTCATCCACAGCGGGTGGTTCTCGGCCAGCACGTCGCACAGTTCCTGAGTTACGCGCATGGGCATGAACACGGGCACGCGCGTGCCGATGCGGATGATCTCGATATGCTCGATCTTGCGGAGCTCGGCGAGGAGGCGGCCCAGCACCTTGGGCGCGAGGGTCAGCGGATCGCCACCCGAGAGCAGCACGTCGCGCACCTGGGGCGTGTTCCGCAGGTAGTTGAGCTGCGCCTCGTACTCGGCGGGGTTGAAGGTCTCGGTGGGGTCGCCCACGATGCGGCTGCGCGTGCAGTAGCGGCAGTAGGAGGCGCACTGGGTCGTGACCAGCATGAGGACCCGGTCGGGGTAACGGTGGACCAGGCCGGGCACGGGGCTGTGCTTGTCCTCGGCGAGCGAGTCCTCCATCATCGCCGTAAAGGGCTCCAGCTCGTGATGGGTGGGGATGACCTGGCGCCGCACCGGGCAGGTGGGGTCCTCAGGGTCCATCAGCGAGGCGAAGTACGGGGTGATGTCCAGGCGGAAGATGCCCTTGGCGCTCGCGCCCGCCCGCTCGCTCTCGGTGAGGCGGATGACTTCCTCCAGCTCCTCGACAGAGTTGATGCGGTTCTTGAGCTGCCACTTCCAGTCGTACCACTGCTCGTCGGGCACATCCTGCCACTTGGGGGCGCGGTGGTTGCGGGGCAGCATCTGCTGGGACCGGACGGTGGCCTGCGGGTGCAGGTGGGTGCGGTTCATGGGACCTCCTGATGGGAAAACGTGAAAATAATTCCCTTTATTCTCACCGCCCCAAAGCCGGTTTGGAAGGCGCGCAGCACGCGCGACCGCTTCTTCCCGCGCACACGAAACTGGCAAACGCCACCCCTGACCTGTCAAATGTTAAGCTGGAGTTATGAAGCAGCACGGCGGCTCCCTCGACCCCCTCGACCACCGCATTCTGGAGGAACTGCAAACCGACTCGCGCCTGAGCATGCGGGAACTGGGCCGCCGCGTCGGTCTCTCCGCCCCCGCCGTCACCGAGCGGGTGCGGCGGCTGGAGGACGCGGGCGTGATCCTGGGCTATGGCGTGCGGGTGGCGTCCAAGCCGCTGGGGCGCACCATCACCGCCTTTATCGGGGTGCAGGACAGCGGGCGCAACGACCCCACCCTGATCCGCTGGGCGAAGAGGCATGACGGCGTGCTGGAGTGCCACAGCGTGACGGGCGACAACTCGTGCATCCTGAAGGTCGCCGTGCCCGACGTGGGCGCGCTGGAGAACCTGCTCGGGGAACTGATCGCCATGGGCTTTACCTGCGACACGAGCATCGTGCTGAGTACACCGCTGGAGGGGAAACTGTTGCTGCCGCCGGGGTAGGCAGATGGCAAAACCCGGCGCACTTCTGGCCCTCTGCCTTAAGCCTTCTGCCCCCTTGTGTGCGCCGCGTACCGCTCCAGCAAGTCCCAACCCGCCCCGCTCGCCATGACCTCGCGGGCCTGGGCGACGCCGTCGGCGATGCGTTCCACGCGGCCCGCCGTCCGCAGGGCGGCCCCGGCATTCAGCGCCACGATGTCGCGCTGAGCGGCAGTTCCGGCCCCAGTCAGCAGCGCGCGGGTGATCTCCGCGTTCTCGGCGGGGGTGCCGCCCACGATGCTTTCCCTGGGGTGGAGGCTCACACCGACCTCCTCGGGGTGCAGGGTGCGGTCGATCACCTCGCCGTCCCGCAGGCCGGTCACGGTGTTCGGGCCGCAGACGGTGAACTCGTCCAGACCGCTCCCGTGAACGACCGTCGCCCCCCGCGCCCCCAGCAGGCGCAGCACTTCCGCGAGCGTGCGCGTCAGTTCCGGCTTGAAGACGCCCACCACCAGATGGGTCGCCCCCGCCGGGTTGGAGAGCGGCCCCAGGATATTGAACACCGTCCGGGCGGCGAGGTCGGCGCGGACGGGCGCGGCGTGACGCAGGGCCGGGTGGTAGTTGCGCGCGAACATGAAGCCGATGCCGAGGCTGTTCACCCCGTCGGCCACGACCTGCGGCGGGGCGTCGAGGTTCACGCCCAGGGCCTCCAGCACGTCCGCACTCCCGGCCCGGCTGCTCGCGGCGCGGTTGCCGTGCTTGGCGACGGGCACCCCGGCGGCCGCCACCACGAAGGCCGTCGTCGTGCTGATGTTGAAGGTGTGAGCGCCGTCGCCGCCCGTGCCCACCACGTCGAGCAGCACGTCGCGCGGCTCGACCTCCACGTGGACGGCATTCTCGCGCATGGCCTGGGCGAAGCCCGCGATCTCCTCCGGCGTTTCGCCGCGCACGCGCAGGGCGGCCAGAGCAGCGGCGAGGCGCACCCCGCTCACGTTCCCCTCCATCACCTCGCGCATGAAGGCGGCGGCCTCGGCCTGGGTCAGGATGTCGCCGTTCATCAGCCGGACGTGCATGGTGCGGCCATCCGGGGAGGTCGCCGGAGAGGAGGTCTGAGTCATGCCCGCACCTCTTCCCGGGGGGCCCGATACTCCCGCACCAGGGTCAGGAAGTTCCGCAGCATCGTCAGGCCGCCCTGGGTGGCGATGCTCTCGGGGTGGAACTGCACGCCGAACACCGGGTAGTCGCGGTGGCGCAGCGCCATCAGCACCTCTTCCCCCGGGTCGGTCGTCCAGGCCACGGGCACGAGTTCGGGCGGCAGGTCGCGCACGACGAGGGAGTGGTAGCGGGTCACGCGCACCTCGTCCCCCAGCCCGGCGAAGAGGCCGCTGCCGTCGTGCCGCACGGCGCTCGTCTTGCCATGGACGGGCAAAATGGCTCGCCCCACCGTCGCCCCGAACGCTTCCCCGATGCTCTGGTGGCCGAGGCAGACGCCGAGCGTCGGGAACTGCGGCCCCAATTCGCGGATGACCTCGACGCTGAGCCCCGCTTCCCGCGGCGTGCAGGGACCGGGAGAAACGACAATGGCGTCAGGGTTGAGCTTCCGCACATCGTCGAGGGTGAATTGATCGTTGCGCCAGACGGTAAGGTCGCAGCCGAGTTCGCCGAAATATTGGACGAGGTTGTAGGTGAAGGAGTCGTAGTTGTCGATCAGGAGGATTCGCGTCATTCTTCTCCCTCAATCATGTCAGCCCACGGAGAATCTTTGATTTCAAGGACTGGCTCAGCCCAAGCTCTAAAAACCGCAATTAACTCGCCGAGATTTAGTGGACCTCCAGCACCATGAAAACTGTTGTTTTCAACCCAACAGGCAATCCAATCGTGTTCGTGACGTTCGATGAACACGCGCTCAAAAGACAACTTGTCTAAGCCTGTACCAGAGAGTACGACCTCGAGGCTCCAGTCAGGATTGTCAAGACAAGAAATTCTAGGCCCAAACCCGTGCTCCCAGTCCCCATCGCACATCGCGTAATACCAGCCCTGAAGCCACTTTAACGGGTCCGGCGAGTCCAACATCTCCTGAATACGAGCCCTTCGCGTCACTACAACCCCCCCGCCGCCATCTCCACCGCTCGCATGAGCGCCGCCGCCTTGCTCCGCGTCTCCTGCTCCTCGCTCTCCGGATCGCTGTCCGCCACGATCCCCGCTCCTGCCTGGATATGCACTCTCCCATTCGCAATCACCATCGTCCGCAGGGTCAGGGCCATGTCGAGGCTGCCGTCGAGGGCGATGTAGCCGAAGGAGCCGCCGTAGGGCCCGCGCCGGACGGGTTCGAGTTCGTCGATGATCTCCATCGCGCGGATCTTGGGGGCCCCGCTGACCGTGCCCATTGGCAACACGGAGGCGAGGGCGTGCAGCGGCGTCTGCCCCTCCCGCAACTCGCCCGTCACGGTGGAGACAATGTGCATGACGTGGCTGTACCGTTCGACCGAGAAGGCGTCCTGCACCCGCACGGAGCCGTAGCGGCTCACCCGCCCCAGGTCGTTGCGGCCCAGGTCCACCAGCATGAGGTGTTCGGCCCGCTCCTTCTCGTCGGCGAGGAGTTCGGCGGCCAGCAGCTCGTCCTCCTCGGGGGTCGCGCCCCGTCGCCGCGTGCCCGCGATGGGTCGAGTGACAACTGTATGCCCGTCACTCCGCAGCAGACTTTCTGGGCTGGAGGCGACGAGCGTGACCTCCCCCAGCGCGAGGTAGCCGAGGTAAGGGCTGGGGTTCACCCGGCGCAGCGCCCGGTACAGCGCGAAGGGATGCACCGTCAGGTCCGCACTGAACCGCTGGGAGGGCACGACCTGGAAGATGTCCCCGGCGCGGATGTACTCCAGGCTCCTCTCCACCGCCGCCATATAGCCCTCGGGGGTGAAGTTGCTGGTGAAGGTCGGCGCAGTTGCCTGTTCGCGGCCCGGCACGTCCTCCGGCAGGGGGCCGCGCAGCCGGGCGGCGAGGGTCTCCACCACGCGGTCTGCCTGCTGCTGCGCCTCGGCGGTGGCGACGGCGATCAGGCGGTGCCGGAGGTGGTCGTAGATCACCATGCCCTCGGGGGCGATGAAGAGCGCGTCGGGGAGGTTCAGCTCGTCGGGGTTGGCGTCGGGGAGTCGCTCGTAGGCGCGGATCAGGTCGTAGGCGGCGTAGCCCACCGCCCCGCCGATAAAGGCGGGGAGGCCCGCCGGAAGGGAGACTGGCCTCGTGGTCGTCCCGTACAGCCGCGCGAGGGGGTCGGCTTCCGGGCCGTCGAAGCTGCCGAACGTGCCGCTGCTCGTCACGCGCCCTGCCCGGTAGGTGAAGCGCCCCTGCTCGCCCACCCCGATGAAGGAGTAGCGGCCCAGCCGCTCGCCCGCCTCCACGCTCTCCAGCAGGAAGGAAACCGGGTGACCCCGCGCGACTTTCAGGTAAGCGGTCACGGGCGTGTCGAGGTCGGCGTTCAGCTCGCGGACGGCGACGTGAGTGGCGGGTCGGGTGGGGGAAGGGGCGGGGTGCGTCATGCGGCTCCTGTGGGGCAGAGGATGGCAATGGAAAACGCGCCCGGTGGGAGGTTCCACCTGGGCGCGTCCGGCGTGCGGGACAAACGGCGCGTCAAACCCAGGCGAAGCTGGGCCACCACCACGCACCGTTGACGGTCATGGGGGCAGGATAGCGCGGCGGTGAGGCGCCACACCAGCCCCCAACTCGCACACTCGTTTACACAACCCGTTCGGTGAGAGGCTGGGCTCCCGCTTGCAGTCAGCGCCGGGCGGTCCTGGGAGCATGGGCGCATGGATGACAAGCCCGGTTCCACGCTCCCGGCGCAAGCCTTTCGCCGGATGGACGAGACACCCGACGAACTCTTTTACACGCAGCCGCGTTTCGTGACCCATATCGACGACCCCGCCATCGCCGCCGTCACGGGGCTCTACCGCGAGTTCTTCCCGCCGGGTGGACACATCCTCGACCTGATGAGTTCCTGGGTCAGCCACCTGCTGCCGGAGGTCGAGTACGCGGGGGTGACGGGTCTGGGCCTGAACGCCGCCGAACTCGCGCGCAACCCCCGGCTGACCCGGCACGTGGTCCAGAATCTCAACACCGATCCGCACCTGCCCTTCGAGCCCGCCAGCTTCGACGGCTGCGGCATCTGCGTGTCCATCGACTATCTCACCGACCCCGTGACGGTACTGCGCGAGGTGGGCCGCGTGCTACAGCCGGGGGCGCCCGTCGTTATCACCTTCTCCAACCGCTGCTTTCCGACGAAGGCCATTGCCATCTGGCACGCGCTCGATGACGCGGGACATGTCGCCCTCGTTCAGGAACTGCTGCGCGCGGCGGGCAACTTCACCGACATCCAGGGCCTGGACCGCAGCCCGCGACCCCGCCGCTCGGACCCGCTGTACGCGGTGGTGGGGCGGGCGGTTCACGGGGAGGATTAGCCGTGAAGGATTGAGGGATACGGCCATACAGTTTTTCCGAGAAAGAGCGGCCCATACGGCAAAAAAACTCCTCCCCCTTGAGGGAAAGGCCGGGTGAGGGTGAACGGGCGGGGCGTCCAGAGGCCAGCCGGAGAGCCGTCACCCTTCCCTTTGTGCCGGGCGGGCACCGCAGGTTATCCGCCAGCCTGCTCCTCAGCCCATCGCCGCCTTCATGAGCAGCAGGACGAGGACGCTCGCGGCGACCATCGTGACCAGGGCCTTCACCCGCGTCTTCTTGAGGTAGAGCAGGATCGCCAGGCCAGTCAGGGCCACGAAAGCGAGGAAAGCGCCGCTGAGGTCGATCAACCACGCCCAGGCGCCGCCCGAGTCGCGGCCCCGGTGCAGGTCGTTGAGCACGGCAACGGCCCCCTGCGCGTCAATCGTCAGGGTGTACTTCCCGGTCCCCGTGTCGATAAAGGCGTCGGCTCCGTAGCCCGGCGCCTTGAAGCTCAGGCTCGCCTCGTTCCCGTCCACCCGGGTGTCCTCGACGCGGCCGTGCAGGCTGTAGCGGGCGCGCAACTCCTCGGCGACGCTGAGCCAGTTGACCTGCCCGCTCACGATCCAGCCTGCCGGAAGGGTGCCCGTCATCTCGCGGCGGGTCTCGGCGCTCCCGAAGGCCCAGTCGGGGTGGTTGAGGGTGATCCCGGTGAGGGCGAAGAACAGGACGACGAGCAGGCTGATCATGCTCGTGTAGGTGTGCAGCGTCCGGGCCAGGACGTGGGTGCGGGCCTTGAGCGTCCGGGGACGCCGGGCCGGGCGCGTGGCGGCCTCAGGCCTTTGCGTAATTGACACTGGTGGCCTCGATGTCTCCATCCGCACCCAGGCTGCGCTTGAAGGCCGTGGCGCCGACGGTCACCTTCTCGCGGACCAGGCTGTAGGGGCCGTGTTCGCGGGCGGTCTCGATGCACACGTAGTAGTCGCCGCGCGGGGCCAGCGTGCCCTTGTCGGTCTTGCCGTCCCAGGCGACCGCGTAGGTGCCGGGGTTGCGGGTGGCGCTGCTCACGGTGTCCAGCAGCCCCGCGTTCTCGCGGTACCAGCGGCGCAGGTCGGGAATCCAGCGCGGGCCGCGCCCGGTGGTCTGCGCCCACACGGTGAGGGTGCGCACCGGGTTGCCCTGCGCGTCCTCGATCCACACGGCGACGTAGGGGCGCTTCACCCGGCCGCCCGCCTGGGTGGCGACGCTGAAGGTGATGTCGAGGGCCATGCCGCTCACCCAGGCCGGAGCGGCGGCGGCAGCCCGTGCGGGAAGAAAACGGTTCAGGGTCAGGAAGGCGGTGGTGGCGGCCAGCTTGCCGAGGAAGGCGCGGCGGGTGTCGGGCATGGGGAAACCTCCGGGGTAGGGTTGCCGGGCAGGCTATCCCGCGCCGGGTTGCCCGACAGGCTCACCCGGCACGGTTAGGCGGGAGTTAACGGGGCCAGCGCCCGCTCGCGTGCTGCCCGCCGTCCCGGGTCAAGATCAGGGCGGCGGCGCCGGGCACGGCCTCCACCAGCGCGAGCCCTTCGGACACGTCCAGCACGCTCAGGGCCGTGGCGAGCGCGTCGGCAGTCAGGCAGTCGGGGGCAGTGACGGTCACGCCGGGCACCCGCGTCACGGGCCGTCCCGTTCGGGGGTCGAGGACATGGGAGTACCAGGCGCCCCCGATTCGGTAGCCCCGGTGAGCCCCGCCGCTCGTGGCCAGCGCCCCGTCCCGCACATGAACTCGGGCCAGGGGCGGCGCGTCGTCCCGGGCGGTGAAGGGGTCGGCAACCGCCACCGTCAGGCCATTCCCGCCCAGCGTCCGCAGGTCGCCCCCCACGTTGACGAGCACGGCCCGCACGCTGGGTGCACGGAAGGCCGCCTCCGCCGCCCGGTCCACGATGTAGCCCTTGGCCAGGGCATTCAAGCCGAGGGGCAGGGCGCCGTGACGGGTGGCCGTTCCATCCGGGTGCAATGTCCAGAGGGGCTCGCGCAATTGAGTGACCACTTCCGCCAGGGCCGCCTCATCGGGAAGCCTGTCCCTTTCCGCCGCCGCCTTCCAGATCGCCCCCAGCGCATCCGCCCCGGGGTGAAAGGCCCCGCCCGTCCGGCCACGCCACTCGTCCGCCGCCCGGAGAACGGCCCACAGGTCCGGGCTGATCGGCACGGCCTCCTCCCGCGTCCCCGCCCAGCGTGACAGCTCGCTTTCCGGGTCGAAGCGGTTGAGAATTCGGGTCAGGCGCCCCGTCTCGTTCAGGGCGGCGCGCTCGGCGGCCCCGGCCTGCGCCCGCCCATCCGCGACGACCTGAATCTCCATCTCGGTGCCCAGCATCCGCTCGTAGATGCTGCGGAGGCGGTGGGGGCGCTTCAGGCCCCGCCACAGGCGATTCAAGGGGAGCGCGGCCATCCCGCCCCCCGGGGCTCAACCGTCCGTCTTTCCCCACTCACCACGGGCCACTTCCCACTGCCCTCATCACGACCTGTTCGCCGTCGTCCACAGCAGCAGCCCAATCAGGATCAGGTCGAGGGCCCAGGCGGCGGGGCGCTTGAGGCCCGGATTGCGGCGGGCGCGCAGGAACTGCACGAGCAGCCGGGCGATGAGCAGCACGGCGATCAGGACTGGGTCGGGCAGCGGGCCGCCCAGCAGCGGCACGAGGAGCAGCACGGCGACCACGGCGAGCAGCACGAGGCTCAGGAGGGTCAGGCCGTCGGGCCGGGAACGGGGGGCGGTCACCGCTCCTCACTTCGGGGCGTCTCGCCCACGTGGTCGAGGATCAGCACGCTCATGGGGGGCAGGTTCAGGCGCAGGTGCCACGTCTGCCCGTTCCAGCCCTCCTCCCTGGCCGTCAGGTCGGGTTGCTGGGTGCCGAAGCCGCCGTACTCGCCGTCGTCGGTCGAGAGGAGCACCCGGTACTCGCCGCCCTGGGGCACGCCGACGTGGTAGCCCTCGCGGTACACCGGGGTCAGGTTGGCGACGGTCAGGCTCCAGGTGCCTCCCCCCTCCGCCGTGGGGCGCGGGTCGCGGCGGATGTAGGCGTACACGCTGTTGTCGCTGTCGTCCCCGATGACCCAGAGCTGGCCCTCGGCCCAGGTGTCGCCCACGTGCAGGTCGGGTCGCTCGGTGTAGAGGGCGTTCAGCCGCCGCACGAGGTTCATGACCCCGCGGTGCTCGGGAATGTCGGTGACGTACCACGGCAGTTCCTGCGCCTCGTTCCACTCGGTCCCCTGGGCGAACTCCTGGCCCATGAAGAGCAGCTTCTTGCCCGGCGTGGTCCACATCATGGCGAGGAAGGCCCGGTAGCCCGCTCGCTGCCCGTACCAGTCGCCCGGCATCTTGGAGACGAGCGACTTCTTCCCGTGCACCACCTCGTCGTGGCTGATCGCCAGCACGTACTTCTCGGTCGTGCGGTACACGTTGAAAAAGGTCAGCTTGTGGTGCTCGTACTTGCGGTAGATCGGGTCCTGCTCGAAGTAGTGCAGGGTGTCGTTCATCCAGCCCATCGCCCACTTGTAGTCGAAGCCCAGGCCGAAGGGCGTCGGGGAGGTGACGCCGGGAAAGGCGGTGCTCTCCTCCGCCACCATCGTCACGCCGGGAGCCATATGGTGAATGACCTCGTTGAGCCGCTTGAGGAAGGCGATGGCCTCCAGATTCTCGCGCCCGCCGTGGATATTCGGCACCCACTCCGTGCGCGAGAAGTCGAGGTACAGCATGGAGGCCACCGCGTCCACCCGCAGGCCGTCCACGTGGAAATCCTGCACCCACTTCAGGGCCGAGCCGACCAGGAACATCACGACCTCGTTGCGCCCGTAGTCGAAGATGTAGGTGTTCCAGTCGTGGTGGTAACCCTTGCGGGGATCGGCGTACTCGTACAGCGGCCCGCCGTCGAAGTGCGCCAGCCCCGCCTCGTCGGTGGGGAAGTGCCCCGGCACCCAGTCGAGAAAGACCCCGATCCCGCGCTCGTGCAGGTGGTTGACGAGGTAGGCGAAGTCCTCGGGGGCACCCAGGCGGCTCGTCGGGGCGTAGTAGCCGGTGACCTGATAGCCCCACGAGCCGTCGAAGGGGTGCTCCATCACGCCCAGCAGCTCGACGTGGGTATAACCCATGTGGGTCACGTAGTCGGCCAGACGGTGCGCGAGGTCGCGGTAGTTCAGGAACCAGCCGTCGTCGCGCCGGGCCCAGGAGCCCACGTGGACCTCGTAAACGCTCACGGGTCGGTCGAAGCCGGGGCCACGACTGGCCATCCATTTCTCGTCCGTCCACTCGAAGGGTTGTCGCCAGATGATGCTCGCGGTGCCCGGCCTCACCTCCGTGAAAGTGCCGTAGGGGTCCATCTTGTCCACGGTGCGCCCGTCCGCGCCCGTGACCCGGAACTTGTACCGCTGCCCGTGCTGCGCCCCCGGCACAAAGGCCCCCCAGAAGCCGAAGTCGAGGCGCTGCATGGGGTGGTCAAGGCCGTTCCAGCCGTTGAAGTCCCCCACCACGCTGACGTGCCGCGCGTTCGGCGCCCACACGGCGAAGCGCACCCCCTCCACCCCATCCTGGGTGACGGGATGGGCGCCCAGCAGGTGGTCCGGGCGCACGAGGTCGGCGGTCACCAGTTTTTGAAGGTGCCCGTGGTCGAGCGGCAGGGGCAGGGAACTCATGAAACCGAGTCTACCGGGCGGGGACCGGTGAGGCGGGTCCCATATACGGACTGCAAATACAACGTGAAGAGGGGGAAGGCTGTCCCCGAGGGAGCGGTGCGGGGCGTCCTCCCTCAGCCCCCCAGCACGTGCCGCCGGAACCGTTCCAGGATGGCGAGGCCCACGGCGCCGCTCTTTTCGGGGTGGAACTGCGTGGCGTGGATAGTGCCCCGGCTGAAGGCCGACCAGAAGGGCACGCCGTACTCGGTGAGCGCCCCGGCGTCCACGTCCACGTCAATCGGCACGTAGTACGAGTGGACGAAGTAGGCGTAGGCCGGGCAGGCGAGGTCCCGCAGCAGCGGCGAGTCGCCCACCTTGTCCAGGCTGTTCCAGCCCATCTGCGGCACCTTGCGCCCGGGCACGGGCGTGAAGCGGCGCACCGTGCCGGGCACGAGGTTCAGGCCGGGTAGGCCGGGGGCCTCCTCCGAGTCGGTGAGGAGCATCTGCATCCCCACACAGATACCCAGAATCGGGGTACCGCCGTTTGCCGCGTCCAGCACCGGGCCGTGGAAGCCGTGGCGGTCGAACGCCTCCATCACCTGCCGGAAGTGGCCCTGTCCGGGCACCACGAGGGCGGGCGCGTACGGCACGTCGGCGGGGTTGTCGGAGAGGCGGACGGTCATCCCGGCACGTTCCAGGGCTTTGGCGGCGCTGCGGACATTACCCGCGCCGTAGTCGAGGAGGAGGACTTCGGGGGTCACTGGGGTTCTCCGTAGTTCTTGAGGAAATCGCGGGTCTGGGCCGAGGGGTTGAACTTCACGCCGTCCCAGGAGAAGGCGAGGTCGGGAATGCGGCGGTTCAGAATGCCGCTGCCGCGCAGCATGGTGCAGGTCTTGTCGTCCAGGGGGTAGCGGGTGAGCGACACCGTCAGGGTGAGATCGGGCCACCCGTCGGCGTCGCGGTCGCGGTCGTGCCACTGGAGGGGTTCCGCCTCCCAGCCCCCCCGACACTGCGCCGAATCGGGCCGGGTCAGGGACAGGGGACGGAACGCGGCCACTTGCTGCACCTGGGCCTTGCCCCCGACCCACCGGAAGACCTGCACCCGGCTCAGGCGCTGCTCGTCCCGCGCCAGGCAGGTGGCGGCGTCGGTGCCGCCCTTCACGGGGTAGGTGAGGCACACATCCAGGTCGAAGCCCGGCACCACTCCCACTGCCCTCCAGCCCGCGCCCTGCCGGGTCAGCAGCACGGCATCCGCGCGGCAGGTGTCGGTCTCGGTGCAAAACTGCGCGAGCACGTCCCGGGCGTTCGGACGGGTGAACGAGCCGTACAGCACCCGCACGGGGACGTAGGCCCACTCGCCCTTTCCCTCCTGTGGCTTGACCGGCACCCGCAAGTCGGGCAGCGGCGAGGAAGGATAACGGTTCGTCACGGTGCAGCCGCTCAGGTTACCCAGCGGCACGGGAGCGGCACACACCGCACGGGCCAGGGCCTGTCCCTCGGCGCTCCGGGGTACCCGGGCCTCGTTAGGACCGGAGAACTGGGCCTGAGCGGTGGCAAGGGTGGTCAGGGTCAGGAGTGCCAGGGGCTTGTTCATCAATTACCGCCCCTTAGCGTACCTGTCGAGGATGGCAGTGGTGTTTCCGGTGGGCCGCAAGGTTTCACCCGTCCAGACGAAGGTGAGGTCGTTGCGAACGGAGCCGCTCGCCTGCGCGTTGAACCCCTGCCCTGCCCGGCAGAGGTCCGGGCCGCCCTGATACGTCGTCCGGGCCGCCAGGATGGTCAGGTCAGGCACCCGGTCGGCGTTGCGGTCGCGGTCATCCCACGAGAAGGGGTCAAGTTGCCAGCGGCCCGCGCACTGGGCGGAACCGGGATTGAAGAAGTCGCGGAAAGCGAGCAGCGGGAATAGCGCCACCGTCTCCACCTTCACCCTAGCGCCCGTCCACGACGCGGTTTTGAGGGCGCTGCCTATCGGCTCGTTCCGCGCGCTCTCGCTCAGGCAGACCACCGCCTGAGTTCCGCCGGGTCGGGGGTAAGTGAGGCAGTTCGTGGCGATCAGGCCGGGCACGAGTCCAATGGCCTGCCACTGCCCCCGCGTGTGCCGGAGCAGGACCGTCTCGCCGGAGCAGGATTCCGTTTCCGTGCAGAAGGTGGCGAGCAACTCCTGCCGATTGGCCGCCGTGAAGGAGCCTGGAAACACGGTGGAGAGCGTCAGGCGCGTCTGGGGACCGAGGATTTCGGGGATGGGGCGGCCCCCGTAGGAAACCTGCTTGCACCCCTTCAGCCGACCCAGGGCGGCCCGGGGATCGCACACGGCGCGGATGATGGCGTCCCCTTCGGCGGCGCGGGGCACGCGGCTCTCGCTGGGGCCTGAGACAGCCAGGCCCGCCGAGGTCATGGGCAGAAGAGTCAGCATCAGCACTTGCTTCACCCCGGCAGTCTGGCCGCGCGGCCCTGACGGGCGGTGAGCGGCGGGCCTCACAACACCCCCTTCGTACTCGCCAGTTCGTCCGACGTGACCCGCACCGCGTCGCGTAGGGCACGGGCCAACGCCTTCATGACCGCCTCGATGACGTGGTGCGCCTCGCGGCCCGCGAGCAGGCGGACATGCAGGGTGACGCCCGCGTGGTTGCACAACCCCCGCAGGAACTCGCGCAGGTGGTAGTGGGTCATGCCGCCCGCGTCCCCCCACACGTCCAGCCGCTCCGGCTCGAAGGCGAGGTGCGCCCGGCCCGACAGGTCGAGGACCACGTGGGCCAGCGTCTCGTCCATGGGCACGAAGGCGCTGCCGTACCGCTCGATCCCCCGGCGGTCGCCGAGCGCCTGCCCCAGTGCCTGCCCCAGCGTGATCCCCACGTCCTCGATCAGGTGGTGCGGCTCGATGTGCAGGTCGCCCGCCGCCCGCACGCTCAGGCCAATCCGGGCGTGCCGGGCAAGAGCGTCGAGCATGTGGTCGAGGAACCCGTGCCCGGTCGCGGGCGGGGTGGAGGCCGTCTCGTCCAGATCGAGGGTCACGGTGATGTCCGTCTCGCTGGTGGTGCGGCGAACCGTGGCGGTGCGGGTGGTGGCGGTGCGGGCCATACGGGGCATGCTACGGCTCTTGGCATCTGAGAACTGCAATCCCCTAGGGTGTGCAACGCGCCGGAACGATGATGGTGGTCGCTCTTCGTCACCCCAGGTATGTGAAAACACATACCTATCACGCCTGCAACACAGGCTCATCACATCTTTCAATCATTTCGTGATGTCCCCGCAGGATCAGCAATATCAGAGAGTACTAGAAGGAGAGCACATCTCCTCAGTAGTAAAAAAGGGTCCTCTCTTAGAGAAAAATTGCCCATCAGGCACCTGCCTAGATGTTTTTATGAAGGCCTTTTCCACGCCTGTGGTAAACCTTGCGCGTCGGCAAATTCAGCGCGTTCCCCGGTCCAACCCCACCTGGAGGTTCAGGATGAACTCACGTATTGCTCCTCTCACGCTCGGCCTCACGCTCCTCTTCGCCGCCTGCGGTCAGCAGATGGCGAGTGGACCTGCGGACAACACGCAGGCCGCCACGCCGGAGCGTGGGACCCGGACCTCCGCGCCGCTGCTGGGGACGAGCAACCCCGACGCCATTCCCGGGCAGTACATCGTGGTCCTCAGTGAGGGGGCCATGCCGTCGAATCTGGGGGCGCAGGATACGGGGGGCCTGGTGCGGTCGCTGGGCCTCGATCCGCAGGGCATCACCGTGCAGCACCTCTACACGCAGGCACTCAGCGGCTTCGCGGCCAAGCTCAGCGCCCAGAACCTCGCCACCCTGCGGGCCGACAAGCGGGTGAAGTACATCGAGCAGGACGGCGTGGTGAGGGCCAGCGCCACCCAGAGCGGGGCGACCTGGGGGATCGACCGCATCGACCAGCGCAACCTGCCGTTGGACGGCAACTACACCTACACCACGACGGCCAGCAACGTCACCGCCTACATCATCGACACGGGCATCAACACGTCGCATACCGACTTTGGCGGGCGGGCCGTATGGGGCACGAACCAGACGGGCGACGGGAACAACAGCGACTGCCAGGGGCACGGCACCCATGTGGCGGGCACGGTGGGCGGGAGCACCTGGGGCGTCGCCAAGGGCGTGAAACTTGTGGCAGTCAAGGTGCTGGACTGCAGCGGCAGCGGCACGAACTCCGGCGTGATCGCGGGGATCAACTGGGCCGTGAGCAACAAGACCGGCCCCGCCGTGGCGAACATGAGCCTGGGGGGCGGCGCGAGCCAGGCCGTGGACGACGCGGTGAACAACGCGGCGAGCAAGAACCTCGTGATGGCCGTCGCGGCGGGCAACGAGAACCAGAACGCCTGCAACGTCTCCCCCGCCCGCGCCGCCAACGCCATTACAGTGGGCGCCACCACCAGGACCGACAGCCGCGACACGGGCTACAGCAACTACGGCTCGTGCCTGGACATCTTCGCGCCGGGCACGGGCATCACTTCCGCCTGGATCGGCTCGACGACCGCCACGAATACGATCAGCGGCACGAGCATGGCGACGCCCCACGTGGCGGGCGCGGCGGCCCTGATCCTGGCGAATAACCCCTCGTACACGACCGCCCAGGTCACGAGCGCGCTGGTGAATGGCGCGACGACCGGCAAGGTCACGAACGCGGGCACGGGCAGCCCCAACCGCCTGCTGTACACGGGCACGGGCGGCACGACCACGCCCCCCAGCGGCACCACGACGACCTACACGGGTTCGGTGAGCCAGGGGAGCAGCAGTTGGAAGCCGAGCACGAGCGGCTTTTCCTACGCGGGCGGCACGCTGCGGGGCTCGCTCAGCGGCCCGAGCGGCACCGATTTCGACCTCTACCTCCAGAAGTGGAACGGCAGCGCCTGGGCCGACGTGGCCGCCAGCGAGGGCGGCACGAGCAGCGAGAGCATCAACTACGCGGCGGGGAGCGGCTCCTACCGCTGGGAGGTCTACGCCTACTCCGGCAGCGGCTCCTACACCCTGACCGAGACGAAGTAACCGCCGCCAACCCGGCCCTCCGCACAGGGGGAGGCCGGGTTCTTCTCTGCCCACTTTCCGCATCCTTCAGGAGGTCCGCATGAAGAAGTTTCTCGCCCCGCTCGCCCTGCTCGGTTCGCTGGTCTTCACCGCCTGCGGCACCATCACGCCCCAGGCCGCCCAGTCCCTCCCCGAGGAGAGCATGACCACGACCGGCACCGAGAAGGCGTTCGGCGAGCTGAGCGGCCAGATCGTCTACGGCACGGTGACGAGCGTGACGAACCGTCCCTACCAGGTCAGCGTGACGCCCAGCAACCAGATGAGCGGCGGCTGGTGCGGCGGCACCCTGATCAGCCCGAACTGGGTGATGACGGCGGCCCACTGCGTGGATGGCCAGAGCACGAGCAACATGCGGGTGCGCGCAGGCATCAACAATCTGACCACCACGAGCGGGCAGCTCCGCACGCCGAGCCAGATCATCATCCACCCGTACTATGGCGGGGCCAGCAGCGGCTACGATATCGCGCTCATCAAGGTCAGCACGGCCTTCACGCTGGGCAGCACCGTCCAGACGGCCGCCCTGCCCGGGAACAGCGCCGAGTCCGCGCTTGACGTGAACGGCAAGAGCGCCACCGTGAGCGGCTGGGGCAAGACCGAGACGGGCGCGTACAGCAACACGGCGCTGCGTGAGGTCACCATCCCTATTACTCCCACGGGCAGCGACTGCGGCAGCCGCCCGAGCAACACGATCTGCGGCAAGTACGCCAGCGGCAAGGACAGTTGCAACGGGGACAGCGGCGGTCCCCTTGCCGCGCCGTACAACGGCAAATACTACGTGCTGGGCATCGTGAGCTACGGTCCCAGCGAGTGCCGCGGATACGGGGTCTACACCCGCGTGAACGGGTACATCAACTGGATCTACCAGCAGACAGGAATTGCCGCGCAGTAACCCGCGTCCCGCCCTCGCCCCTGGCCCGCGCCGGGGGCGTTTTGCCGTTCATCAGAAAGAATTCGGTAAGAGTCGGGGAACAGCGCCCCAATTACGCCTTGACCGTAATCGCGTTCTGTTATAAACTAAATCCATGAAGTTGAGCGATGTTCAGAAACGACTCCAAGCCCCGTTTCCCGCTCATCTTGTGGGCTGGAAGCCCCAGGCGTTCACCAAGGATCGAAGCCGTGCCCTGTTACTCGCGTATGTGGACGCGCGCGCCGTTCAGGACCGCCTGGACGCCATCTGCCCCGACGCCTGGAGCTTCGAGATCGAGGTGGTGCCCGGCACCTCCACCCCCACCGTCAAGGGCCGCCTGACCGTTCTGGGCGTGACGCGCGAGGACATCGGCGAGGCGGGCGGCGACGGCGAGTACGCGACCCTCAAGGCCGCCTCCTCGGACGCCCTCAAGCGGTGCGCGGTGCAGTTCGGCATCGGGCGCTACCTGTACGACCTGCCCAAGCAGTGGGTCGAGTGGAACGACGCCAGGCGCGAGCCCGCCGTGACCCCCGAACTCCCCGAGTGGGCGCGGCCCGACCACGAGCGCAGCCCCGGCGGCGCCCACCTCGTGCAGGCGATGGAGCAGCTCAAGTACGAGCTGCCCGAGGACCTGGACCTCCAGCGCGAGGTGTACAAGCACCTCAAGGCGGCCCTGAGCAGCCTGCACCCCACCCCCCAGGGCGGGCACGGGCGGGCCGCGTGAGCCCCGTCAGCCCCCGGCACCTCGCCGCCGTGATGCTCGTCGTCCTGACCCTGACCCTGCTGGGCGGCGCGCTGGCGAAGCTGCTGTAAATCGAACTTCCTCCCGGCCACGGCTCAGGCGATACCCCTGGGCCGTGGCCTCCTTGTGGGAGTTCCCGCGCCCCTGTCACAGCCGTTTCTTGACGTGCCGGGTCGGGGCGTGCGACCAGGGATCGTCCGGCCAGGGGTGCTTGGGGTAGCGGCCCCGCAGGTCCTTGCGAACCTCGAAATAGGAGGAGTTCCAGAAGGAACGCAGGTCCTGGGTCACCTGCACGGGCCGCCCGGCGGGCGAGAGCAGGTGCAGCAGCACGGGTGTGCGGCCCCCGTTGACGGTCGGCGTCTCGGACAGCCCAAAGAGTTCCTGGAGCTTCACGGCCAGGATGGGCGGCGAGCCGTCAAGCGTGTACCCGAGCCGGACGCGCGATCCGCTGGGGACCGTCAGGTGGGTGGGGGCGAGGTCGTCGAGACGGGCGGGCAGCGGCCAGGGCAAGAGGGCCCCCAGGGCGGGGAGGAGGTTCACGCGCCGCAGGTC
This sequence comes from Deinococcus aerius, assembly GCF_002897375.1. Classification (NCBI taxonomy): domain Bacteria; kingdom Thermotogati; phylum Deinococcota; class Deinococci; order Deinococcales; family Deinococcaceae; genus Deinococcus; species Deinococcus aerius. Next base: position 18,454 of record NZ_BFAG01000004.1, read on the forward strand.
GTCGCGGGTGCGGACGCCTTCCAGATGAGGGCCGAGCCAGTCCTCTAGCGTGTCCAGGAGCGCCGCGTCGGACAGGTCGGGCCACTCGGATTCCTCGGGGCGCCAGTGGCGCAGGGATTCGACCCGGGCACGCAAGTTCTCAGCCTCCGGGCTGAAGGTCAGGAGGTGCGGGCCCCCCTCGCGGATGGCGTCCGCAAGGGCTTTGACCCTTGCCTCATGCGGCAGGTCGCGCAGGGGGCGAGCCTCCAGCACCAGCGCCCCCACATGCCGCTCGCGTTGGGCGACGAGGGTTCCGGTCCGGGCATCCCAGCGCACGGTGTCCCGGGTGGTGGCCCGGTCCTCCAGCAGGGCGGGGTCGAGCGGCGCGGCGAGGTGGATGCGGCCTTCCCCACTGCCCGCATCGAGGTGGGCGACGGCGAGGGCGGGACTCGCCGCGAGCGGGTCCCCCTCCGGCAACCGCGCCCCCTGACCGCCCGCCAGCAGGAAGCGGCCCCCTCCCCCCTCCCGGCCCAGGGCCACCCGCTCGGGGTAGGCGAGGGCGACGAGTTGCCCCACGGCGAAGGGGTCGGGGGGCGTGTCGTCGGACGGGAGCCGGAGCAGCCTCCGCCACTGCCCCGACAGGCGCCCGATCCGTTCCAGGACGGCGGCTTCTCCCCTACCGCGCTCGCCCCGCCGCCACGCGCGGAGGGCCGCTACCCGGTCGGTGAGGTCCGTTCCCGCCCCACTCCCCAGCGGGTCGCGTTCCTCCAGCAGGGCGGCCACGTCAGCGGCGAGCGCCCCCAGACCGAGCGCCACCCCGTCGTGGAGCAGGTGCGCGAGGCGGGGGTGGGTCGGCAACTCCAGCAGGGCCGCGCCGCGCGGGGTGATGCGGTTCTCCCCGTCCAGCGCGTCGAGGTCGCGCAGCAAGGCCCGGGCCGACTCGACACGCGGGGCGGGCGGCTCGTCCAGCCAGGCGAGCGCGGCGGGATCGGGGGCGCCCCATCCGGCGAGTTCCAGCGTGAGGGGCGCGAGGTCGGCCTCCAGGATTTCCGGCGGTCGGGCGGCGGCGAGGGCGGCGTGGGTGCGCTCGCTCCACAGGCGGTAGGCGGTGCCGGGGGCAGTACGTCCGGCCCGTCCGGCCCGCTGATCGGCGGCATCCCGGGTCACGCGGGTCGTCACCATGCGGGTGAGACCAGTGCCGGGGTCGAACCGCTGCGTGCGGCTAAGGCCTCCGTCCACCACGACCCGCACTCCCGCCAGCGTGAGCGAGGTTTCCGCGATAGAAGTTGCCAGCACCACCCGGCGCCGCCCACCGGGGTCGGGAAGGATCGCCCGCCGCTGCTCGGCCAGGGGCAGGTCCCCGTAGAGGGGCAGGACGACGGCCTGCACATCAGCAAGGGCGCTCATCGCCCCCCGAATCTCGCGGACGCCGGGCAGGAAGGCGAGGATGTCCCCCTCGGGGTGGGCGGCGAGGGCTTCGCGGACGGAACGGGCCACCGCGTCCTCCACCCGTCCGGCCGGGTCGGTGGGCAGGTACTGCACGTCCACCGGGTAGGCCCGGCCCGCGCTCTGCACCAGCGGTGCGTCCAGCCGCCCAGGAAGGGCCGGGTCGAGGGTCGCGCTCATCACGAGCACGCGCAGGTCGTCCCGCAGCGCCCCCTGCACCTCCCGCAGCAGGGCGAGGGCGAGGTCGGCATTCAGGGACCGCTCGTGAAACTCGTCGAGGATGACGAGGCCGACGCCACTCAACTCCGGGTCGCGTTGCAGCCGACGGGTGAGGATGCCCTCGGTCACGACCTCGATGCGGGTGCGGGCCGAGACGCGCGCCTCGAAGCGCACGCGCGAGCCCACGGTTCCGCCCACCTCCTCGCCCAGGCCCTCCGCCAGCCGCGCGGCGACGGCGCGGGCCGCCACCCGGCGGGGTTGCAGCATGACGATGGCCTGCCCGGCCAGCCAGGGCTGGTCCAGCAGCGCCAGGGGCAGCACGGTACTCTTGCCCGCCCCGGGCGGCGCCTGAAGCACCACCAGCGGGTGAGCCGCGAGCGCCGCGCGCACCTCGGGCAGCACCTCGGCGATGGGGAGGTCGGGGAACTTCACGCGGGGCATGGTAGCGGGAAAGGGGAAGGGGTGGGGAGCCGCGGGGCCAACTTACGGTGCTTCGTCAGCGTCTGATCCAAGGAGTACCAGAAAGGCTCGCACCGCATTGTCGTAGAAGCGTGCATGGGCCGGACTCGCCAACCGTTCATACATTGGGTAGATCATAAGGCTCAAGTCGTTAATACTTATATCTGTGAAGTCATCACAGAAGGGGTGAATATCTATTTGTACCGGTACATCAGGCTCCAGCTCTTGCATAAGCATGGCAAATTGAAGAAGGTACGGGAGGGCGATTGCACCCAAAAAGGTTGATGCAGGGGGGGTTGGTAGGTAGAGGTAGCTCGTCCGGTACTCATCGTCTAAGGCGAACCACCGCACGATTTGGCGGTCACTTACCTGCTGTGCGACCTCTGCCCCAGATTTGTATGTGAAAGGGTCCTCGGCCATCTCTTGTCGCTTCCCTTCCACCCACTCCCTGCGCCACTGCGCCCCCCGCACCATGTATACATCCTGTGTCACTTTTGCATTTCACCAGATCTGGCAGGGCTTCCTCTCAACGAGGAACACCAGTCACGACGCCTCACCCCCGCTTGGCGGCTCGCCCGCCTCCTCGCCCGGGGACTTGTGGAAGGCGGCGCCCAGCTTCCGCACGTCCTCGTGGATCAGGGTGGTGTTCAGCGAGACGGCGGCGAGCATGCCGCTCGCGGCGGCGCTCATGACGTACTGGGGGGCGCCCGTCATGTCGCCCGCCGCCCACACGCCGCGCACGCTCGTCATGCCGTGCTCGTTCACGACCACCCGGCTCTTCCCGTTCAGCTCGCACCCCAGGGCGGCGGGCAGGGTGCTGTTCTGGACCTGGGTGGGGTTCAGGAAGATGGCGTGCAGCGTGATCTGCTCGCCCCCGCGAAACTTCACCCGCACCGTGTCCTGCCCCCCCAAGCGCAGGATGGGCGCCGTGTGGACCCGGACGTTCAGCCGCCGCAGGTCCTCCCGCTGCTCGTCCGTCAACTCGTCGGGGCCGTCGGTGAGCAGCACGACCCGGTGGGACCACGCCCGCACGCTCAGGGCGAGGTGGTGGCCCTCCTGCCCGGACCCCAGCACGCCCAGGAGATGTTCGCGGTTGGGCCAGCCGTCGCAGTACGGGCAGTGGTGGACGGTGTGGCCCCAGCGTTCGCGCAGGCCGGGCACGTTGGGCAGCACGTCGCGCACCCCCGTGGCGAGCAGCAACCGCCGGGCCCGCACCCAGCCGCCGTCGTGCCGCACCGCGAACCCGTCCGGGAGACAGCGGGCCTCGCGGGCCATGTCGGGACACACGGTCACCGGGTAGGGCTCCAGGTCCGCCAGCCCCAGCGTCTTGAGCCCGGTGGGGGGAGTTCCGTCCCGGGTAAAAACGCCGTGGGCGGCAGTCGCCTTGGCATTGCGGGGGGGTCCGCCATCGAGGAGCAGCACCCGCCGCCCCGCGCCTCCCAGCACGAGCGCGGCGTTGAGTCCGGCCGGACCAGCACCCACCACAACAGCGTCAAATTCCTGCATGTTCACGCTCCCCGGGGGCCGGGACGCACGCTCACGTCCGGGAGGGTGGCGTCGCGGGGGGCGTCCAGCACGAAGCGAATGGTGGCGGCGACCGTCGCGGGGTCAATAAAGTCTGCCGGGTCGTACTCCCCGCCCTCCTGCGCGCGGACCTTCTGCTGCATGGGGGTGGCGGTGCGGCCCGGGTACACGGTGGAGACGCGGACCCCGTGCGGGGCCTCCTCGTCCCTGAGCGCGTCGGCCAATGCCCGCAGGGCGAACTTGCTCGCCGCGTAGCTCGCCCAGCCGGGGTTGGCCCGCAGCCCCGCCCCGCTGTTGACAAAGACGAGGGTGCCGCGTTCCGCCCGCACCGTGGGCAGGAGAACTCTGGTCAGGGCGGCGGGGGCGACCACGTTCACCGCGAGGGTGTGCGTCCAGACCTCGGGCGGCTGTTCGGCCACCGCGCCGAGTTCGACGACGCCCGCGTTGTGGACCACGTTCGTCACGCGGCCCAGCCCCGCCACCGCTTCCCCGAACGTCCCGGGCCGGGTGAGATCCAGCACGAGGGGCCTGGCACCGCCCACCTCGGAACACAACGCCGAGAGCCGCCCCTCGTCCCGCCCCTGGAGGATGAGGTCGTGCGTGCCCGCCAGCGCCCGCGCGAGCGCCGCGCCGATCCCGCCCGCCGCCCCGGTGATGAGCGTCACGGGTCTTGCCGAATCCGTCATTCGCGGAGGCTAACGCACCAGGCGCGACCGGAAATGCTGTTCCTGAAACCAAATGGCCTTCATGATCTCTGCATCCGACGGGCGCGGGCCCGGGCGGACGACGATGAGCTTGTCCTCCACGTCGTCCTCACGCAGGATGACCGCCGTGACCACGCCCTCCGCCTCGCGCACGGGCACCTCCCAGCCGAGGAGGTAGGCGTCTATGGGCTGGCCGTCGCCGCCCAGCGTGCCGGGCACCTCGCCGTAGTTCACCGGGTACACCAGGTCCGGCCAACGGGGGTGGACGCTTCCCAGCGGGCGGTCCACCACCACGCGGACGGTCTGCCCCAGGAATGGGGTCAGGTCAGGTTTCACGGCCCGGGCCGCTCAGAACCTCGCGCGGGCCTTCATGCTCGTCAGGCGGAGCTGTTCGCCCGTCAGGCTGTCCCCGCGCACCGCCCGCACCCCGAAGTAGCCGTGCCCGGCCCTGCCCGCCTCGTCGAGCGCCGGGCCGGAGAGGGTGAAGCCCTTGCTCGCCCCCGGCTGGAGCGAGATGGTCCCGATGGCCTGGGCGCTCTCCCCCGCCGGGTCGCAGGCCGCGACATCGGCGGTGAGGTCCTGGCAGCCGGGGGGCATGCTGGTCCGCACGTACACGGCCACCTCGCTCAGGTTGCCGGTCAGCGCCGTGTACCTCGCGTCGCCGGAGATGCTGAGGCCCTGGAGGATCTTGGGGATGGACGCGCCCCCGAAGGCATCCTGGCGCACGTAGATGACCCGGCCCCGCGAGGCGGCGCTGGACTGGAGGTCCAGGGTCACGTCGGGGATGTTGACGGGCGGGGTGGGGATCACGCCGCACGCGGAGAGGGTCAGGGCAGCGGCGAGTCCGGTGAGCAATGTGCGGTTCAAAACACGACCTCCTGGGTTACGGGATGGAGCACCACTTCGTCAATGCGGGCATGGGGAGGGGCGGAAAGGGCGTACATGACAGCGGCGGCCACGTCGGCGGGGGGCAACCGGGCGGCGCGGTCGGCCTCGCCGCGAACCCTGCCCCCAAAGGTGGTGTCCACCCTCCCCGGGCGGACCTCGGTGACGCGCAGGCCGTACGCCTGCCCCTCGAAGGCGAGCGCCCGGGTGACGGCCCGCCCCGCGTGCTTGCTGGCGGTGTAGAGGGCGCCGTTCGGGAAAGTCCGGTCCGACACGTCGCTCGTGACGTTCACGACCTGCGACCCCTCGCCCCGCGCGTGCCGCCCGCGGAAATGAGGGATCAGGGCGCGGGTCACGAGGAGCGTTCCGAGCACGTTCGTGTCCATCACGCGGCGGTACTCGGCCACGGTGATCTCCTCAACGGGGGCGAAGGAGCCGACCCCGGCGTTGTTCACCAGCGTGTCCACCCCGGCGCGCACGGCCACCCCCGCGAACGCACTCACGCTGGCCTCGTCGGTCACGTCCAGGGGATGAACCTCCGCCCCCTCCAGACCTTCCACGTTCCTCGCCCCGGCGACCACCCGCGCGCCCCGGGCAAGCAGCGCCTCGACGACGGCGCGTCCGATGCCCCGGCTCGCCCCGGTCACCGCGACCACCCGGCCCACGAGGGTTTCCTCCGCCACGCGGGAAAGGTAGCAGCGGCCGTCCCACGAAACTCTGACAGCCGCGCTACCCTGCACGGATGACGAGGGCGAGCAGGCTGGCGGGCGTGACGCTGAAGGCGGGGGCAGTGCGGCGCGTCGCCGGGCGCTACCCCTTCGGCCACGCGGGGGACATCGCGGAGGCGGCGCCGGGCATCACGCCGGGCGACGTGGTGGAGGTCCGGGCGCCGGACGGGGCGGTGATCGGGCGCGGCTACTTCAACCCGCAGGGCGCGACCCCCCTGCGGATGCTGACCTGGAACCGCGAGGACATCAACCTGGACTTCTACCGCTCGCGGGTGCGGGTGGCCCTGGCGCGGCGGGCGGGCCGCATCACCGGGACGGACGGGGTGCGCGCGGTGTACGCCGAGGCGGACGGGCTGCCGGGCGTGGTCGCCGACCGCTTCGGGGACGTGCTGGGCGTGCAGCTCCGCAACGCGGGCGCCGAGCGCCACCGCGACCTGATCCTGCGGGCGCTGCGCGAGGAGACGGGCGCGGCCTCCGCCTTCGAGCGCAGCGACACGGGCGAGCGCCGCCGCGAGGGCCTGGAGCTGCGGACGGGTGCGCTGTGGGGCGACGTGCCGGGGCGCGTGACCTTCTTCGAGGACGACCTGACCCTGCACTTTGGCCCCTTCGACGCCCAGAAGACGGGCTTCTTCCTCGACCAGCGCGACAACCGCCGCCTGATGCGCTCGCTGGCGACGCCGGGCGAGGGTTTCCTGGACGTGTACTCGTACACGGGCGGATTCAGCCTCCACGCGGCGCGGGCGGGGGCGAAACCCGTCGCGCTCGACAAGGATGAGAAAGCCCTCGGCGTGCTGGAACGCGAGGCGCGCGAGAACGGCGTGAATGTCGGCGTGCGCTGGGGCGACGCGCTGGAGACGCTGACGGCGCTGGAGCGGGAAAAGCGCACCTTCGGCGCGGCGGTCCTCGACCCGCCCACCCTCGCCAAGCGCAAGGAGGACGTGCCGCGCGCCAAGCGCATCTTTACCGATGGGGCGGCCCGCGCCCTGCGGATGCTGCGCCCGGGCGGGCACCTGCTCATCAGCACCTGCGCCCACTACATCCGGGTGGACGACCTGCTCGACGCGGCCCGCGTGGCGGCGGGCGAGGCCGAGTGCGACGCGGAGGTTGTGGCCGTGACCTACCAGCCCGCCGACCATCCCCACCTGCTCAGCGTGCCCGAGAGCCTCTACCTGAAGAGCATCCTGCTGCGCAAGGAGGGGTGATACGAACTTGCGGTGAGTCGAAGACGAGGGGCGAGCGGCGCGAGTGGCAAAGAAGACCGACTGGCTCTGATTCCAGACCATCCGGGAAAGCGCCGTAAGGTCTTCCATCGCCGCCAGTCGGTATGAGGGGCTTTTCCCCGCGCCCCCTTACTCCGACTCCGCCGCCTCCAGCGAGACTTCCTCCAACGCTCCGGGGCTCAGCAGGGTCACCGTCTGGGCCGCGGCCCGCACGACGCCCTGCGCCTCCAGCTTCTTCAGGACTCTTGAAACCGTCTCGCGGCTGCTGCTCGTGCGGGCCATGATGTCCGCCGTGCCCAGCGGCAGCACCTCGGGGTGGGGTACGCCCGCCGCCACGCGCTGCGCGTACAGGCTGGAGAACACGTGGGCGAGCGCGGCCTCGGTGTTCTGCCCGAAGGCGATGAGTTCATCGTTGAGCAGGGTGACCCGCCGGGCGAGCATCTCGGCGAGGTTCCACAGCACGCCGGGATGGCGGCGCAGGATGAGTTCGAAGTGCTCGCGGTGCAGCATCAGCGTGCGGACCGGGGTGAGCGCCCGCACCGACGCGCTGCGGTCCTGGCGGGCCAGCACGGCGGTCTCGCCCACGACCCCGGGGGCGTAGAGGTCGCCCAGCACCCGCTCGCGGCTGCCCAGGCTGACGCGGCTGACCCGCACCGCCCCCGACGTGATCAGGTGCAGCGCCTCGCCCGGGTCGTCCTGCGCCACGAGGAGTTCGCCCGGCGCGAAGCTCCGCTCGGTCACCACCTTCAGCGCCTCATGCAGGGCCTCCTCCGGGACGTTCTGGAAGAGGGGGGAGAGTTTCAGATCGTCCAGATGGGCCATCGGGGCGCATGCTAGCGCCTGGTATGGGCCGTCATATGGGACGGGGGCCACGACGGGGCGGCCGCGTGCCGTGCCCAGAGTTCCGGGCCTCTTCCCGGCTGAGCAGCAGACAGGGGGACGGCGATGGGGGGGGTTCCCTCAGACATTGGGGGGAGAACCCCCAGATGTAAGAAAGTATTCAAATCTGACCGCCGAACATGGCTCGGGGAGGGTAGGTCACGCCGCGCCAGGCTGACCTGCCTCCTCCCCGAAAGGAGCAGCATGAAGCCAAGAAGTCTCGTTCAGGGCGCCCTCGGCCTGTGTACGGCGGCGCTGATCGCGGGGTGTTCGCAGTCGCCGGGGACGCCAGCGGCGCAGGCGTACCGTCCCGCCTACATCCTCCAGGTCCCTGTTACGGCGCAGGACACGACGCAGGAGCTGGAGGGGCGCTACGGCGGCAAGGTCGTGGAGCTGAACACCCAGGAGGGATACGCCGTCCTGGGGCTCGATCAGGCGGCGGCGAAGACCCAGAACCTGCGTGCCCAGGCGCTGGGCGACGGCCCTGTCGCCGAACCCAACCTCAACCAGTTCCAGGGAGGGGCATTGGCGTTGATGGCGGGAAGCCGGAGTATCTGGATGGGTGGTGAGTGGCAGGCGTGGGCTGGTGGATCACGTAGCATCTGGATGGGTGGTCAATACGCGCCCCTCGTCCAGAACACTCAATCCCTCCAACAGATCAAGCTGGAGAACGCCCAAAAACTCGCACCTAACCTTGCCGCGGGCGTGAAGGTCGCCGTGATCGACACGGGGATCGACCTGAACCACCCGGCCTTCGCGGGGGCGCTGGCACCGTCTACCGAGTGGAAGGACTTCTACGGCAACGACAACCTGCCGCAGGAGGAAGGCATACTCGGCGTCGGCGGCTACGGCCACGGCACAGCGGTTGCCAGTATTATCTTGCAGGTCGCCCCCAAGGCCACGATCCTGCCCCTGCGCGTCCTGGGTCCAAATGGTGAAGGCGATACCCTTCAGGTCGCCAACGCCATCAAGTACGCCGTTGCCCAGAAGGCGAGGGTTATCAACCTGAGCTTGGGCAGCACCACCAAGTCAGACGCCGTGCAAAGCGCCATCCAGGCGGCCACGACCGCTGGTGTTCTCGTCGTGTCCTCGGCGGGCAACGACAACACGCCCACCATCACCTACCCGGCGGTAACGGCCGACGACAAGGGGCCGTTGGGCGAGCGCAGCCTCAGCGTGGGCAGCGTCAACAGCCTTAACCTCAAGTCCTCGTTCTCCAACTATTCCCCCGACCTCGAACTCAGCGCCCCTGGCGAGAACATCTTCGCGGCGGGTCCCGGCAACCTGCTGGTGGCCTGGAGCGGCACCTCGATGGCCGCGCCCATGGCGGCCGGAGGTCTGGCGCTGGCCCTCGGTCAGACGCTGGCAGTGGACATCAAGGATGTCACCAGGAAAATGGCCGAGAACGGCTTCGACCTGTATAGCAGCGGCTTGAACTCCGCGTACAAGGACAAGCTGGGCAAGCGGCGCCTGGACCTGGAACTGTTCCTCAAAAGCACCATCAGGTACTGAGCACCAGGAGGAGCGAGGACGGGGAGAGTTCCCCGTCCTCGCCCTTGTAAGAGCGCGGAAAGCCCCGAAGGGAAAACATGGGCGCGTGTCAGAGACCCTCGACGGTACGGGAAGCGTTGGTGATGCAGACCTCCGGGCGAGGGTGGACTCGTTGAATGAGGCGGCGTTTGCGCTCCTGAAGACGGACGATGCCCGCGTACTGGAGCTTGCTCAAACAGCCAACGAGCTGGCAAGCGGCACCTATCTAAACGGCGCTGCACGAGCTCAACTTGTTCAGGGCCTAGCTCATTCAGAGCGTGGCGATAATGAACTTGCCTTGCAATACCTACAAAAATCCTTACTAGGTTTTCAAATCGCTTTTGACCGAAAGGGACAAGGGGAGGCTTTAGAGGCTCTTGGGCGTATCCAACTCAAGTTGGGAGAAATATCCTCAGCAGAAAAACATCTTCATCTAGCACTTGAGTTAATTCAAGAAGATGGTCTTATAAAAGCACAAGTCCTTAATTTGATGGCAGGAGTGCATCACAGAAACGGTAACTATTTATTATCCCTATCATTTCTCGAAAAATCACTTAAGATTCACGAAGCTCTAAATAACGAGTCGCAAACAGCAAACGTCCTCGCTAATATAGGCATCCTACATACAAGTCTAGGCAATTACTCAGATGCACTCTCAAATTTAACTCATGCTCACAGAATATTGAGAGACGGTGGGCACGGTGAATTTACACAAGGAATAATACTGCTTAACCTAGGCCATCTATACTTATATATGAATGAGCCTTTGAAATCAATTCCTCACTTTCAGGAAGCCCTGCGCTTAGCAGATCAGCGCAACGATCGCCTAACGGTGTTAACAGCAACCTTGAACATTGGCGTAGCACGAAACCAAGCCGGAAGCTACATCGACGCAGAGCCTGCCTTCCGAGATGCCCTTAACATCTCCCGCGAGATTCAATACCGTCCCGGTGAGGTTTCTGCCCTCGATGGCCTGGGCAATATTCTTGCTCAGCGCGGTCAGTTGCATGAGGCCGCCGCCGCCCACGCCGAGGCCGCCGCCATCGCCCAGGAGATCGAGGACCTGGAGGGCGAACTCGACGCCCTCAACCACCTGGGACAGGTGCAGGCGGAGCTGGGGGACTTTCCCGCCGCCCTCGCCTCGCTGGAGCGGGCGCTGACGCTGGCGCGGGAGGCCGACCACAAGAAGACCGTGTACGAGGCCCACCGCGCCCTGGCAGGCGTGTACAAGCGGGCGGGCGATTTCGAGCGGGCACTGCACCACCACGAGCAGTACCACGAGGCCGAGCGGGCGCTGTTCAACGAGGAGAGTGACAAGAAGACGCGCGAGCTGAGCGCGCAGTTCGACGTGGAGCGCGCCCGCCACGAGGCCGAGGTGCAGCGCCTGCAACGCGAGATGGCCGAGACGGCGCGCGAGGAGGCCGAGGCCCTGGTCCGGGAGCGCACCCACGAGCTGGAGCAGGCGCAGGTCGAGATCGTCACCCGGCTGGCGGTGGCGGCCGAGTACCGCGACGACCTGACGGGCGAGCATACCTGGCGGGTGGGGCATGTCAGCGCCCTCATCGCGCGCGAGCTGGGCCTGCCCGAGGGGGACGTGGCCCTGCTGCGAATCGCGGCGCGGCTCCACGACGTGGGCAAGATCGGCATTCCTGACGCCATCCTGCTCAAGCCGGGGAAATTTACCCCCGAGGAGCAGGAGCGCATGAAGGCGCATACCCTGATCGGCGCGCGCATTCTCTCGGGCGGGCACTCGCGCCTGCTCCGCATGGCCGAGGAGATCGCCCTCTCGCACCACGAGCGTTGGGACGGCGGCGGCTACCCGCTGGGCAAGGCCGGGCACAACATCCCGGTGACCGGGCGCATCGTGTCGGTCGCGGACGTGTTCGACGCCCTGACGAGCGAGCGGCCCTACAAGCAGGCGTGGACCCAGGGCGACGCGCTGGCGGAGCTGCGGCGGCAGGCCGGCACCCAGTTCGACCCCGAGGTTGTGGAGGCCGCCGTGCGGGTCTTTACCCGGGAAGACTTCCCCCGCCTGATGCGCGCCGAGGCAGAAAGCGCTGCCAGGGCTAAACCCGCTGTCCCCTCGCCCTGAGCGGGAGCAGACGGGCTGCGCTACAGTGCCCCGCGTGACGACCCGCGCCCCCGCGCCCACCGCGGCCCTCACCGCGACCGCACTTTCCGCCCGGAACCTGCGCCACGGCTTCGGGGAGACGGTGGTGCTGCACGGGGTCAGCCTGGAGGTTGGCGCGGGCGAGGTTGTCGCCGTCACCGGCCCCAGCGGCAGCGGCAAGAGCACCCTGCTGCACCTGCTGGGCGGGCTGGACACCCCGCAGCAGGGCGAGGTGTGGTGGGCGGGCGAGCGGGTGGACCTGCTCGGCACCCAGGCGCGGGCGCGGCGGCGGGCGGGCCGGGTCGGGCTGGTCTTCCAGCACCACTACCTGCTGGAGGACCTGACGGTGGAACAGAACATCCTCGTGCCCGCCCTGCTCACCGGGCGGGACGAGACGGAGCGGGCGCGGGGACTCCTCGCCCGGGTGGGCCTGGCCGGACGCGGGCGGGAGTTGCCGCGCGTGCTCAGCGGCGGTGAGCGTCAGCGCGTCGCCGTCGCCCGCGCGCTGATCACCCGCCCCGCGGTGGTTCTCGCCGATGAGCCCACCGGCAGCCTGGACCGGGCCAACGCGGAGGTCGTCGCGGGCCTGCTGCTGGACCTTGCCCGCGAGGAGCGGGCGGGCGTACTCCTCGTTACCCACGAGGAGCGCCTGGCCGAGCAGACCGACCGGGCGCTGCACCTGCTGGACGGGCGGATTGTGGAGGAAGCAGTCAGCCGTTAGCCCACAGTTCTTTGCCGCCAGCAAGCACTGGAGCACCAGACAGAAGACGTGTCACCCTGAGCGAAGCGAGGGGTCCCTCAGTTGACGCTGTGGGATGCTTCGCTTCGCTCAGCATGACCCGGTTCCTTCGTCCAATGCCCTGGCCTTCCTCCCTCACCACCCCGCCCGCGCGTACACGTCGGGCAGGGTGGGCGTCAGGCCGAATTCGCGCGCCGCGCGCTGGGGCCAGTGGGGGTCGCGCAGGAAGGCGCGGGCCAGGGCGATCAGGTCGGCGCTCCCCTCCGCCAGGACCTCCTCGGCCTGGGCGGGCGTGTCGATCATGCCGACGGCCATCACCCGGAGGTCGGGCACCTCCTGCCGGACGCGGGCCGCGAAGGGCACCTGGTACAGCGGCCCGGGGGTGATCTGCTGGGCGGGGGTCAGGCCGCCACTGCTCACGTCGAGCACGTCCACCCCCTCAAAGCGCAGCAGGCCCGCGAGGGCCACGGTCTGGTCCACGTCCCAGCCCCCGGGGGCCCAGTCGGTCGCGCTGACGCGCACGAAGAGCGGGAGGTGCATGGGCCATACCGCCCGGACCGCGCGCACGACCTCCAGCAGGAAACGGACCCGGTTCTCGAAGGCGCCGCCGTACTCGTCGGTGCGGGTGTTCGCCAGCGGCGAGAGGAATTGGTGCAGCAGGTAACCGTGCGCGGCGTGGATCTCAATCACGTCGAAGCCCGCGATCTGTGCCCGCCGGGCCGCCGCCGCAAAGTCGGAGGTGACGCGCCGGATGTCGTCCACCGTCATGCCGACGGGGTGCGGGAAAACGGCGTTGTAGGGGTCCTCGGTCGGGCCGATCACCTGCCACCCCCCCGCCTCGGGCGGCACCACGCCGCGCCCGCGCCACGGGGCGTAGGTGCTCGCCTTGCGGCCCGCGTGCGCGAGTTGCACGCCGATCAGCCCGCCGTAGCGGTGAACGAAGTCGGTGATGTGCCCCAGCGGCACGATCTGCTCGTCGGCCCACAGCCCCAGGTCCTCGGGGCTGATGCGGCCCTCGGGCGAAACGGCCGTGGCCTCGGTGAAGATCAGCCCCGCGCCGCCCAGCGCGAACTGCCCCAGGTGGGTGAGGTGAAAATCGTTCGCCATTCCACCCTGGGCGCTGTACATGCACATGGGCGACACGACGGCACGGTTGGGCAGGGTCAGGCCCCGCAGTTTCAGCGGCGTGAAGAGCAGCGGGGAGGGTGTTCCCTCGCCGGTGGGGGTGGAGGAGGCCGTCTGCGTCATGCCACCGAATCTAGCCAGCGGCCACCCCCCGCGCCAGATGGCGGACGCTTCATGAGGAGCGAGGGGGGAAACTGCGGCCATGGAACTGCGTGACCATCTGGAGGGCACCCGGCCGGAGCAGTTGCAGGGCTTCTTCGAGGGCTGGCCGAACCCGCCGCGCCCAGAAACGCTGCACCGTCTCCTCGCCGCGTCGTACCGAATTTCACTGGCCGTTGAGGATGGGCGGGTGGTGGGCATCGCCCAGGCCATCAGCGACGGGGTCCTCACGGCCTTTATCCCCATGCTGGAAGTTCACGCCACCCACCGGGGAAGAGGCATCGGCTCGGCGCTCATCCGGCACCTGCTCGCCCAACTTGGCCACCTGTATGCCGTGGACCTGAGCTGCGACTACAACCTCGTGCCCTTTTACGAACGCCTGGACTTTCGGAGGGCCAATGCAATGGTGCTGCGAAACTACGCCCGGCAAAGCGGGGAGTCACCCACAAGTCCCAGTTAGGAAGGAGGGGATGTTAAGAGGGTGCAGCAGGTGCCTCTCGTGGCCTGCGGTTTTCCCCCTGCGGCGCCCAGCTATGCTTGCCTCCCCCCTCCCAGCCTCCCCCGCAAGGGGGGAGGAGCAACAGCGCCAAAGCTTTAGCTCTTTCAAAACCGTCAGTTGTGGACGGCCTATTCCCACCCCTCGACGGGCTCGCGCACGGCCTTCACCCCGCCTTGCTCGCGCAGCGAGACGGTGGGCCCGTAGCTCAGGATGCAGCAAGATCAAACCTTGCGCGCGGAGAGTAGCGGCCACAGGCGCAGCGAACGGGCCCCTTGCCCAGCGCAGCGCCGCTCCCCCTCCACCGAGAAGAGAGACACGTGAGTGGACTGAGCGTCAACGCGCGGGCCGCCCCGCGCGGCGGAGTCGTCGCCCCCTCTGGGGGGAGGGGGCTGGGGGTGGGCCAACCCGCAGCAAGCCCCATCCCATGGACGCTACCGTAAACCCCAATGAGCCTCCTCGCCCAACTCTCCGGCACCCTGATCAACGTCACCACCGTCCTCATCGGCACCGTACTGGGCCTCACCCTCGGCGGACGCCTCCCCGAGCGCACCCAGCGCACCCTCCTCCAGACCCTCTCGCTGGTGACCCTCTTCATCGGGCTCGACATGGCGGGCAACCTGAACCGGGTGACGGGCGGCCCCATTCCCGGCGTGATCCTGGCCCTGATCGCCCTCGCGCTGGGGGCGGTGATCGGCGAGGCGCTGGGCATCGAGGAGGGCCTCGCGCGCCTGGGCGAGACACTGAGGCGGCGCTTCCGGGGCGGGGGCCGCTTCACCGAGGGCTTCGTGGCGGCCAGCCTGCTCTTCTGCATCGGGCCGATGACGGTGGTGGGAGGCATTCAGAACGGCCTGACCGGGGACTCGTCCACCTACGTCCTCAAGAGCACGCTGGACGGGATCGCCTCGCTCGCGCTGGCGGGGGCCTACGGAATTGGGGTGGGCTTCAGCGCCCTCACGGTGCTGCTGCTTCAGGGGGGAATCAGCCTGGCGGCGGGGGCCTTCGCCTCGGGCCTGCTGGGCGGGGCGGACCCGGGGGTGCTCAAGACCAACCCCTACGTCCTTCTCGTCACGGGGACGGGCGGGCTGACCATCGTGGGCATCGCGTGGAACCTGATGCTGGGGGGCCTGGGCTGGGAGGACCGCCGGGTGCGCGTCGGCAGCCTGCTCCCCGCGCTGCTGCTGGCCCCGCTCGTGCTGTGGGTGGCGGGAAGGTTGTAGGGGTCCATAGCCCTGCCGCACCACCCTCGCCCGCCCGGCCCGACGGTCCCCCAGCCAAGCGCCGAAGTCTGGATGTTTCCCCCCAAGCAGTGCCCGGACCCCGGCCTTCCCCCTCCTCAGCCCCCCGGACCATCAGCTCGAAATCAGGCCCGCCTCACCCGGCGCCCAGCCTGCGCGCCAGGGTTTGAAGAGGCATTCATCATCGTGCAGCACAAGGTTTTCTGAGACGCACTGTCAGTGGCCCGTCAGGTTCGCCCCCTACCTTGCGCCCATCACAAGGAGGCAGCAGATGCGAACCCATCCGAAGGGAAGGTTGACCGTGACGGCCCTGCTCGGGCTGAGCGTGGCCGCCATGACGGCGAGCGCGGGTCCGGCCAAGATCACCGCGCAGAGCATCATCGTGAATCCGGTCGAGACGAAACTGGGCGTGCAGGTCTGGGTGAACCGGGACCCCAGCGGGCGCGGCAACCCGGTGTACCGCAAGGGCGAGAACATCAGCGTGGGCCTGAAGACCAACCAGGACGCCTACGTGTACCTGTTCAACGTGAACGCGAACGGCGAGATCGACCTGTTCTTCCCGAACAACTACGAGGAGAGCAACTTCGTGCAGGCGGGCGTGACGCGGGTGTTCCCGGCCCGCGGCGCGAAGTACACCCTGACGGTGGGCGGCCCCAACGGGCAGGACAAGCTCCTGGCGCTCGCCAGCACGCGGGAGCTGAACATCGACGACATCGCCGAGTTCGCCGGGAACCAGGGCTTTGCCGACGTCAAGGTGCAGGGCCAGGAGAACCTCGCCCGGGCGCTCAGCATCGTGGTGAACCCGCTGCCCGCCGACGGCTGGGTGACGGACGTGGCGACCTTCCGGGTGGGGAACACGCCTGCCAACCGGGGCGGCGCGACGGGCACCGTCACGGTGACGCCCGGGCAGCCCACGCCTGCACAACCCAGCCCGCCCGCGCCGCAGCAGCCCGCCCCCGCCCAGCCCGTCACGCGGATTCAGCCGGGCGAGCGGCAGGACGGCGCCTTCGACCAGGCGATGGTGCAGGCCTACGACCGCCTGAAGGGCGAGGAGTCGCTGGGCGAGGCGACGAGCTACGCGACCGCCTGGGGCGACGGCCTGTGGCAGAAGTTCCGGGGTGTGGGCGCCTACGGGGACGCCGTGCTGCTCCATGCGAACGGCAGCAGCCGGGCCTACGCCGTCCACGGGATGCTGCTGGAGCGTTACCTCGCCCTGGCGCAGGCCGAGAACGGCGCTATCCGGCCCCCCTCCCGGCTGGGCTGGGCGGCGGGCGACGAGAAGGTGATTCCCCGCAACAGCTACGGCACCAGCGGCCTGTACGGCTTCTTCCAGAACGGGGCGCTGTACGGCACCGAGAAGTACGGCACCTTCTGGCTGACCGGCAATGTTCTCAAGACGTATCAGGGCCTGGGCGGCAGCGGCTCCTTCCTGGGCTTCCCCACCCGTGACCAGTACCTGCTGAATGGCGCCTGGGCCGCCGACTTCGAGGGCGGCAGCATCCGCACCGTGAACGGCGCGACCAAGGTGTACCGCAAGTAAGACTTCCCGCGCCGGGGGTGACTGGGCTCACCTCTCCCCCACCCCCGGCCTGTTTCCTCCCGCGCCCCTCTTTGCTTCGTTTCCCCCGGGCCGGGTTCCAATCGGCGCGCGAGGGGGTGGTGATTCCCGCCCCCAAGCGCACAGCCCCAAATTCTTGAATCAGCGACGAGAAGCGGCCCCCGCCGGGAGTGGTGGGGGCGTTTCTCGTTCTGGCCGGTATGCTGGGACCCATGCCAGCACTTGGGGGAAAGGTCGCCCTGGTCACCGGGGCCAGCCGGGGCGTGGGGCGGGGGGTGGCCCTGGGGCTGGGCGAGGCGGGAGCGACGGTCTACGTGACGGGCCGGACCCTGAGCGGGCGGCGCCCCGACATGCCCTTCCTGGCGGGCAGCCTGGAGGAGACGGCGGCGGACGTGACGGCGCTCGGCGGCTCAGGCGTCGCCGTGCAGTGTGACCACCGCGACGACGCGCAGACGCGGGCGGTGATCGAGCGGATCGCCGGGGATCACGAACAGCTCGACCTCCTCGTAAACAACGTGTGGGGCGGCTACGAGGGCCTGCACCTCTGGGACGAGCGCGGGCAGACGTGGAACGCCCCCTTCTGGGAACAGCCCCTCTCGCTGTGGGACGAGATGTTCGGGGCGGGGGTGCGGGCCCACTACGTCACCACCTCGCTGGCCGCGCCGCTGCTCATCGCTGCCCGTGGCCTCGTCGTCAACATCAGCTTCTTCGCCGGGATGCGGCACCGGGGCACCGAGAACATTCCCTACTTCCTCGCCAAGAACGCGGACGACCGCATGGCGCAGGCGTTCGCCAACCACTTCCGCCCGCACGGGGTGAGCGCCGTCTCGCTCTACCCCGGCCTCGTCCGCACCGAAGGCGTGCTCCTCGCGCCGGAGGGCACCTTCGACTTCACGAATTCCGAGTCGCCTCAGTTCCTGGGACGGGCCGCCGCGCACCTCGCCGCCGACCCGGATGTGCTCTCCCGCTCGGGGCAGACACTGGTGGCCGCCGAACTTGCTCAGGAGTACGGCTTCACGGACATCGACGGCAGGCAGCCCCCGTCCGCCCGCGCCTCGTTCGAGGGGGAGTGACGGGGGCCGCCCCTCAGCTCAGCTTCGCCTTGAATTCCTCGTACCCGAAGGTCTTCACCCGCTCGTAGCTCCCGTCGAGGTGCAGGATGCCGAGGTCAGGGTGCTTCACGCCGTTGAAAAAGGTCGTCTTGACCATCGTGTAGTGGATCATGTCGTCGAACACGACGCGGTCACCGACATGCAACTCGTGGTCGAAGACGTACTCGCCCACCACGTCGCCCGCCAGGCAGGTCGTCCCGCCGATGATGTAGGGGTGATCGCCGGGGGCGTAGTCGTTCGCCTCGCGGTGGGTGGTCTCGCCCTCGCCGGGGTCGCGGGCCCCCAGGATGCGCGGGCGGTAGGGCATCTCCAGCACGTCGGGCATGTGGGCGGAGACCGACACGTCGAGGATGGCGATGTCCTTCACGTTGTGCACCACGTCGAGTACGCTGCTGACGAGCCAGCCCGTCTGCCACCCGAAAGCCGAGCCGGGTTCGAGAATCACGTGGACGCCCCACTTCTGCCGGAAGGCGCGCACCACCCGGATCAGGCGGTCGATGTCGTACCCCGCGCGGGTCATCAGGTGGCCGCCGCCGAAGTTGACCCACTTCATGCGGGGCAGGAACTCGCCAAAGTTGCGCTCCACGACCTCCAGCGTGCGCTCCAACGTGTCGGAGTCCTTCTCGCAGAGGGTGTGGAAGTGCAGGCCGTCGATGCCGTCGAGCAGTTCGGGGCGGAACTCGCGCCGTGTGACGCCCAGGCGGGAAAACGGCCCGGCGGGGTTGTACAGGTCCGTCTCGACCTCCGCGTACTCGGGGTTCACCCGCAGGCCGACGTGGAGCTGCTTCCCGGCGGCGCGGGCAGCCTCCACCTGCGGCCTGAACCGCTCCCACTGCGAGAACGAGTTGAAGACGAGGTGATCGGCGAGTTCGAGGATGCGGGGAAAATCCTCCTCGCTGTAGGCGGGGGCGTAGACGTGAACCTCCCCCCGCATCTCCTCGCGCGCCAGGATCGCCTCGTTCAGGCTGCTGGCGGTCGCGCCGGTGATGCCATACTCGCGCAGCAGGGGGAACGTGCTCCACATCGCAAAACCCTTGAACGCCACGATGATCTGCGCGCCGCTCTCGCGCTGCACGTACCCGATCAGGGCGAGGTTACGCCTCAGCCGGGACTCGTCGAGGACGAAGGCGGGGCTGGGGATGGCCGCCCAGTCGATGGACTCCGTAGGCGTCACGGCGGGAAGCTGGAGGTCGGAGACGGTCATGGGGGACAGGGTAGCGGGTGCCTGGCCCGGCAACCGTCACCTCGCGCGCCTCACCCCCTTCCGAAGCGCAGCACCTCGGGTGTGCTCCCCTCCCGGTCGAGCATGGGCACGACGGGGCTCGTGCTGATCTGCGCGGCGTAGTGCACGTCCTCCTCCAGCCCCAGGCCGATGAGATGCCCACCGTGGCCGCTGCTCGACAGCGTGTCGAAGGGGTTCCCGGCGTTGCGGCGGATGGTCAGCGCGACCCGCGTGCCGTCCTCGATAGAAAAGCCCCCCAGCGCGAGCAGGTACTCGGCGAGGACCCCGGCGGCGTACACGTCGTCCAGCCCGACCCGCTCCTCGGTGCCCGAGCAGACGATGGCGATCTCCTCGCGGGCGAGCGCGCGGGCGCGGCGCGCGGCGGCGTGGGCGTTGGTGAGCGCGGCCAGCAGCACGTGTTTCCCCGTCCCCGCGGCGATGTGGGCGGCGGCGGTGCCGTTGGTCGTGTTCATCACGACGGTCTGCCCGCCGAAGTCCCGCCGGGCGGCCTCGACCGGGCTGTTGCCGAGGTCGAAGCCGGGGATGGGCAGCCCGCCCCGCTCCCCGGCGAGCACGACCCCCTCCCCCCGCAGCGCGAGCGCGGCCTCCGGGGTGTCGGTCAGGAGCAGCGCGTCCGCCCCGCGCTCCAGGTACGTGACCGCCGTGGTCGTCGCCCGCAGCACGTCCACGACGAGCACCACGTCGGAATAGCCGCCGTACGGGAGGAGGTCCACGCGCAGCCTCATAGGGGCCCCGAGGAGGGCCGCAGAAGGACGCGGCTCTTCCGGGCGGGGGGGCGGGGCCTGCTCCGCTCCGGCCTTCCCGGGACAGCGCCGGAAGGGCCCGCCCGCCCCGGAACCCCCCTCAAGCGAGGGCCTCCCGCAGCCGGGCGAGCCCCGCCTCGGGGCCATCCGGCCCGAAGACGCTGCTCCCCGCCACCAGAACGGTCGCGCCCGCGTCGGCGAGGGCGCGGGCGTTGTGCGCGGTCACGCCGCCGTCCACCTGCACGTCCGCCGCGCTCCCGATCTCGTCCAGCCAGCGCCGCAGGGTGCGGACCCGCTCGACGCTCCCGGGAATGAACCTCTGCCCGCCGAAGCCGGGATTCACGCTCATCACCAGGACGAGGTCCACGTCGGGCAGCACGGGCCGCACGGCCTCCAGCGGCGTGCCGGGGTTGAGGGTCACGCCCGCCCGCCTCCCGAGTTCGCGGATCATCCCGACCGCCCGGTGGACGTGCGGCGTGGCCTCGACATGCACCGTCAGGCTGTCCGCGCCCGCCTCGGCGAAGTCGCGCAGATACCGCTCGGGCCGCTCGATCATGAGGTGAACGTCCATCGGGAGGGCGCTCGCGCGGCGGGCGGCCGCCAGGATGGGCAGCCCGAAGGAGATGTTGGGCACGAACAGCCCGTCCATCACGTCCACGTGCGCCCAGTCGGCGCTCCCGATGCGGGCCAATTCCTCCCCGAGCCGCGTGAAGTCGCAGGCCAGCAGGCTGGGGGCCAGTTTCACCCGCCCCGCCGGGGGAGACGCGGAAGCCTCAGTTGGTGGAATCACTCCCACAGTGTAATTCTTCACTTTGAGAGGAAACAGCGCCGCAATGGGGGGGATGAAACAGACCGGGGAACAGACCAAACGCCCGTTAGGCCCGCGCGTGGCATCATGACGGCACACGGAGGACCTCCCATGACCCCACCCGACCTGTCCGCGTGGAAGGCGCTCGCCCGCAAGGACCTGCGCGGCGCCGACCCCGAGACCCTCAACCGCACGACCCCCGAGGGCCTGACCCTCAGGCCGCTGTACACGTCCGCCGACCTGGAGGGTGTGCCAGCCGACACCCTGCCCGGCTTGCCCCCCTTCATCCGGGGGCCGCGCGCGACCATGTACGCCGCCCGCCCCTGGACCATCCGCCAGTACGCGGGTTTCTCGACCGCCGAGGAGAGCAACGCCTTTTACCGCCGCAACCTCGCCGCCGGGCAGAAGGGCCTCAGCGTCGCCTTCGACCTCGCCACCCACCGGGGCTACGACTCCGACCACCCGCGCGTCGTGGGCGACGTGGGCAAGGCGGGCGTGGCGATTGATTCCGTCGAGGACATGAAGATCCTCTTCGACGGCATTCCGCTGGACGAGATGTCCGTCTCCATGACCATGAACGGCGCCGTCCTCCCCGTCCTCGCCGCCTTCATCGTGGCGGGCGAGGAGCAGGGCGTGCCCCGCGCTCAGCTTTCCGGCACCATCCAGAACGACATCCTGAAAGAGTTCATGGTGCGGAACACGTACATCTATCCGCCCACGCCCTCCATGCGGATTGTGGCGGACATCATCGCCTACACGGCGCGGGAGATGCCGAAGTTCAACTCCATCTCGATCTCGGGCTACCACCTCCAGGAGGCGGGGGCGAACGCGGCGCTGGAACTGGCGTACACGCTGGCGGACGGGCTGGAGTACGTGCGCGCGGCGCTGGCGTCTGGGCTGGACGTGGACGAGTTCGCGCCCCGGCTGAGTTTCTTCTTCGCCATCGGGATGAACTTCTATACCGAGGTCGCCAAACTCCGCGCCGCCCGGCTGCTGTGGGACGAGATCATGGCGAGGTTTAGTCCGAAGAACCCGATGAGCCGCGCGCTGAGGACGCACTGCCAGACCTCGGGCTGGTCGCTGACCGAGCAGGACCCCTACAACAACATCGTCCGCACCACGATAGAGGCGATGGCGGCGGTGTTCGGCGGCACCCAGAGCCTGCACACGAACGCCTTCGACGAGGCCATTGGCCTCCCCACCGACTTCTCCGCCCGCATCGCGCGCAACACGCAGCTCATCATTCAGGAGGAGACGGGCATTCCGCACGTCGTGGACCCCTGGGGCGGCTCGTACCTGATGGAGCGGCTGACGCACGACCTGGCGGAGAAGGCCCGCGAGCTTATGCGCGAGGTCGAGGGGCTGGGCGGCATGGCGAAGGCCATCGAGTCGGGCGTGCCCAAGCTGCGGATCGAGGAGTCGGCGGCCCGAAAGCAGGCCCGCATCGACCGGGGCGAGGACGTGATCGTGGGCGTGAACAAGTACCGCCCGACGGTCGAAACCCATGTGGACGTGCTGGACATTGACAACGCCGCCGTGCGGGAGGCCCAGATCAGGCGGCTTACGCGGGTGAAGGCCGAGCGGGACCCGCAGGCGGTGCGGGCGGCCCTGTCCGCGTTGGAGAACGCCGCCCGCACTGGAGAGGGCAACCTCCTCGCCCTGAGCGTGGACGCCATGCGCGCCCGCGCCACCGTGGGCGAGGTCAGCGACGCGCTGGAGCGGGTCTGGGGCCGCCATCAGGCGGAGGTCCGCACGCTCTCCGGCGTGTACGCCCAGGGCTACGACGGCGACGAGGGCTTCGCGGCCCTGCAAGCCGAGATCGAGGCCTTCGCGGAAACGGAGGGCCGCCGCCCCCGCATCCTCGTCGTGAAGATGGGGCAGGACGGGCACGACCGGGGCGCGAAGGTGATCGCCACGGGCTTCGCCGACCTCGGCTTCGATGTGGACGTGGGTCCCCTCTTCCAGACACCCGAGGAGGCCGCGCGGCAGGCCGTCGAGAACGACGTTCACGTGATCGGCGTGAGCAGCCAGGCCGCCGGGCACAAGACCCTCATCCCGCAACTGGTTCAGGCCCTGAGGGCCGAGGGGGCGGACGACATTCTGGTCGTCGCGGGCGGCGTCATTCCGCAGCAGGACTACGCGGCCCTGAGAGCGGCGGGCGTGGCGGGCATCTTCGGGCCGGGGACGCCCATCCTCCAGTCGGCGCGCGAGGTGCTGGGGCTGCTGCGGGAGCGGCAGCGGGAGGCGCCGTTGACGCCGTAAGGCAAAAGGCCGGATGAACGTGTCCTTAACCGCACGCTCCGGCCTCCTCACGCCCGCCCGATACAAGGAACTATGAATCTTCGCACCCTGGCCGCGTCCCTCGTCCCCCTGCTGCTCGCCCCCGCCCTCGCCCAGACGAACGCGCAAACGAGGCAGGCCGAAACCCTTCAGGAAGCCCGGGTGCAGGTCGCGCGGGAGACGGCGCAGGTGCGGCTGCTGGAGCGCAGCGGGGCGTTGCGGTCGGTGCCCGTGTCGTCCACCTGCCTCGACCGCTCGGGCCGCCCGCTGCTGACGGTGCTGGTGGACCCGGGGGGCACGCCCCGCATCGTGCGCTACAACCGTCAGCAGCCCGACAACTCGGTGCAGTTCACCGGCTACTACGACGCGGCGGGCCGGCTACGGCTGGCGACGGGCAGCGCCTCGGGCTTCTCGGGCCTGCTGTATAACCTCACCGCCGAATACGACCCGCGGGGCATCCGGCTCTACGAGTCGGGCACGCGCCGCCCCGGCTACACCGCCGACCTGCGTTACCTGGGCGGACTGAGCGCGAATTCGCTGCGCCTGGGCCGTTGCCCGTCCTGAACTTGGAACCGGGGCGGGGAGGCAGGCGTATTCAGGGCGTGGTTCGCCTGCTCCCCGTCCTGCTGCTCCTGGTTCTTTCCTCCTCGCACGCGGGCAAGCTGCCGCCCGTCCCCACCTTCAAGCCTGCCCCGCCTCCACCCGGCGTGGCGGGCCTTCGTGTCTGCGTTCAGGGCGGCGCGCGTTACCAGCTCGACGAGGGGGGCCACGTGCGCTTCCTCGAACACGGCCACCGCTTCCCGGACAACACCCTGAGCGTGACCCAGAGCTACGACCGGGCCGGGAGGCTGACCGGGATCACAGTGCGGCAGACGGGCTTTGCGGGGCGGGTGCTGGATGTGCGCGGAACCTTCGACGCGCGGGGGCGGCTGGTGAGGGAAACGGGCTTCCGGGCAGCGGGGATGGGGACGCCGCTGAGGGCGTACCTGCGCGCCGTGCCCGGCAACCTGCGCTGCTGAGCCGCCTGCTACCCTGCGGGGCGTGACCGCCGAGCCTGCCCATCCCCTCGCGGCCCCACTCCTTTCCGGCAACCGCCGGGCCCTCGCCCGCGCGATCACCCTGACCGAGAGCACCCGCCCCGACCACGAGGCGCAGGCGCAAGCCCTCCTTGCCGAGGTTCTGCCCTTTGCGGGCCGCTCCGTCCGGGTGGGCCTGACGGGGGTGCCGGGCGTGGGCAAAAGCACCTTTATCGAGGCGCTGGGGATGCACCTGGCTGAAGCCGGGCACCGGGTCGCCGTCCTCGCCGTGGACCCCAGCTCCGCGCGGACGGGCGGCTCCATCATGGGGGACAAGACGCGGATGCCCCGGCTGACGGTCCACCCGAACGCCTACATCCGCCCCAGCCCGAGCGGGGGCACGCTCGGCGGGGTGGCCCGGCGCACCCGCGAGACGATCACCCTGTGCGAGGCGGCGGGGTACGACGTGATCCTGGTCGAGACGGTCGGCGTGGGCCAGAGCGAGACGCAGGTGGCGGCGATGACCGACCTTTTCGTGCTGCTGACGCTGCCGAACGCCGGGGACGAGCTTCAGGGCATCAAGCGCGGGATCATGGAACTCGCCGACCTGTGCGTGGTCAACAAGGCGGACACGGACCCGAAAGCCGCCACCCGTGCCCAAACCGAACTGACGGCAGCCCTGAAACTCCTGACTCCAAAAGGGGCTCCCTGGCGTCCCCGCGCCCTGCAAGCCTCGGCCCTCACGGGGGCGGGCATTCGGGAAGTCTGGGAGGCGGTCGGCAAGTACCGGCAGGCCGTGGACGTGGCGGCCAAGCGCCGGACCCAGACGGCCCTCTGGTTCGACGAATTGCTGCGGGAAGCGGTGTGGCGGACCTTCCAGGCGGGTGTAGATGCCGGGCGGTTGAGGAAGCTGCGGGCCGAGGTGCTGGCCGGAACGCTGACGCCCGTGCAGGGTGTGCGGGCGCTCCTCTCCCCCGCTTCGGAACCCTGAGAAGGGCCGCCCCACTCGGGAACGGCCCTTTTCCTGCCGTCTCCTACCCAAGGGGCCGCAATGCCCCTGATTTAGACATAACGGCCCTGCCCGGTCAGGGCGGCGAAGCTGAAGCGTTACGTGTTAGGCTAAACGAGCAATGGCCCGGCGGTGCTTGCAACACCCCGAGCCGTGGCAATCACCTGTAGAGGAGGTGACGCCCATAGAAAGTACCACGCTCAAGGCGTTTCGCTATCGCTTGTACCCAACCAAAGCGCAAACTGCCGCGCTGGAAAGCACCCTGCTACTTTGCCAGCGCCTGTACAACGGGATGCTGGAGGAACGGCGGGGCGCGTACCGGAAGGCGGGCAAAAGCCTTACGGCCTACGACCAGATGAAGTCGCTGCCGGAAGTGAAGGCCGCGCTGCCAGAATACGCCGGGGTGAACGCTCAGGTCTTGCAGGACGTGGCGAAGCGATTGGACAAGAGTTTCAAGGGCTTCTTCCGGCGTGTGAGGACTGGACAGACCGCCGGATACCCGAGGTTCCGGGGACGAGACAGGTACGACTCTCTTACGTATCCGCAGCCCTCACAGAACAGCGTGAGCGGGGACGGGAAGCATGTGTACTTGCCGAAAATCGGCAACGTCCGCCTCAGGCTCCACCGCCCCTTCGCAGGCAAGCTCAAGACGCTGGCCGTGAAGTGGGAGGGGCAGGAGTGGTACGCCGTCCTGACCTGCGAGGTGCCGAAGGCGGAGCCGTTGCCGGAAACGGGTTCACAGGTCGGGATTGACGTGGGGACGACGTGGTTCTACGTCACGTCGGCTGGGGAGTTCTGCGAGAACCACAGGTTCTTTCAGCGTTCCAGCAAGAAACTCCGGGTGGCGCAACGTACCCTCGCTCGCAAGCCGAACAAGCGGAGCAATCGGCGCAGAAAGGCCAGAGAGCGGGTCGCCAGGCTGTACCGTAAGACAGCACGGCAGCGGCTTCAACTGCATCACGAAGAGGCGGAGAAGCTCATCACGAATCACGACCTCATCTGTCACGAGAACCTGAACGTGAAGGGCATGACCCAGGGGAACCTAGGCGGGCAGATTCACGACGTGGGCTGGGGGCAGTTCTTCCGACTTCTCTCCAGCAAAGCGGCAGAGGCTGGCCGGAGAGTCGTCACCGTGGACCCCCGATTCACCTCGCAGCGGTGCCGCGTGTGCGGACACACCGAGCGGGGGAACCGGGTCACACAGGCGAACTTCAGGTGTATGAGCTGTGGGCACACCGAGAATGCGGACGTGAACGCGGCGCAGAACATCTTGAGCCTGGGACAGGCTTTCGTGGCTCAACGTATCTCAACGGAGATTGCGTGCCCCGAGAAGCCCCGCCCCCACGGGCTGGGGTAGTTCACTTAATGCTGCCGTTGAGCCCGTTGGGGTAGAAGCCGCCCTTGTGCGCGCCCGGAGCCAGGTAGACGATGTTGAGCACCTCGCGCGTGCTGCGGGGGAAGGCGACCCCGTTCTTGTCAGCCGGGGCGATCACGGCGTTCCCCGCCGCGTCCGTCAGCCCCATATCCTTGCCGCCGCCGACCTTGCCGCGCAGGTTGCTGATCGCCTGCACGACCTGCCCGACGTACAGCCCGGCCGCCGCGCTGACCTGCCGCTGCTGGAACAGCATGGAGCGGATCGCCCCACCGTGGTACGCCTCGACGGCCAGGATGCCCGCCGCCGCCTGGAGATAGGCGGGGTTGGTGATCAGGGTGGCCGCGCCGTTGTACGCGGTGACGCCCACATCCTCGAAGATAAAGGCCCCGTGCAGGAAGAAGAGGTCGTTCGCGTAGGGGTTGAAGCCCTTGATCTTGCCCCCGCTCGCGGCCTGCCCGGCGGCGTCGAAGGCCCCCGAGAGGTCGAGGACCGGGCGCGGCGCGGCAGCCTTGCCCAGCGCCCCGTGCAGGAACTTCACGTGTGCCAGTTCGTCCTCCGCGATGTCGCGGGCCAGCGCCTGCACGTTCGAGTCCTTGAACTGCATCCCGCTCATGCGGTCGAGGCCCGCGGGCAGGCGAATCTCCGCCCCGCCCCCGATGGCGCGCAGCTCGTTCACCCGGCCCACAGCGGCGAGGTAGAAGGCCGCCTCCAGGTACTCCAGGTTGAGCGCGAAGTTCAGCACGTCCACGTCAATGTTCTTCATCGGCGCGGCGAGCGCCGGGGTCCCGGCGAGGCCGAAGGCGGCGACGCCCAGGCCGAACTTGCCGAGGGTGCCCAGCGCGGCGCGGCGGTCGAGGGTCTGGGCATCGGGGGTGTGGATGGTCTGGTCGTCGCTCATAGATTCCTCCGGTGAGGGTCAGCGCGTTTTGGCGTTCTGACCGGTTCATCCGGCTCTATGCGGTGGGGAACCGTTTGGATCACCGGCCCCGGCGGGGGTGATGGGGAGCCTTCTCACCGCCATGCCAAAAAAGGCCGCCCCACCCCCGGGACGGCCCGTCTGCCTGCTGCGACTTCAGGGCGTGGGGAGGGCGGCGGGTGCCTCACCTTCGGCGTGGGACGGGGCCTCTTCTGGCCCCTGTGCGGGGCGGCGCAGGAACAGGGCGAGGATGACCGCGAGGACGGCGATACCCGCTCCCACGAGGAACGCGGCCTGCAACCCCGCCGTCTGCGCGAGCAGGGGCGTGACGCCCTCGCGCAGCAGTCCAGCCGCGCGGCCCGTCATCACCGTGACCAGGAGGGCGGTTCCGGCAGCACCCGCCACCTGTTGCAGCGTGCTGAGGATCGCGCTGCCGTGCGAGTAGAGGGACATGGGCAGGGCGCCCAGCCCGCTGGTGAACACGGGGGTGAAGAGCAGAGCCAGGCCCACGCTGAGCACGAGGTGCAGGGTCAGCAGCGTCCAGACCGGGGTATCCGCCGTGATGCCGCCCAGTTGCCAGAGGGTGAAGGTCAGCAGCGCCGCGCCGGGAGGGGCCAGCCACGCCGGGCCGTAGCGGTCGAAGAGCCGCCCGACGGTGGGTGCCAGCAGGCCCATCAGCAGGCCACCCGGCAGGAGCAGCAGCCCGGTCTGGAGCGAATTCAGGCCGCGAATGTTCTGGAGGTAGAGGGGCAGCAGGATCGCGCCGCCGAACAGGGCCAGCATGGCGACCATCATCAGCAGGACGGCCAGCGTGAACTGCGGCGCGCGGAAGGCCCGGAGGTCCAGCAGCGGAGCGTCACGCCGTTGCAGGGCGAGTTGCCGCCAGGTGAACAGCACGAGGGACAGGCCCCCCACCAGCAGCGGAACGCTGACCGCCGGACTCCCCAGCCCCGCCGGGGTCTCCCCCACACGGCTCAGGGCATACACGACCCCGCCGAAGCCCAGCGCGGAGAGCGGCACAGAGAGAACGTCGAGGGTCAGGCGCCGCGGCTCGCCGATGTTTACCAGCGCCCGTGCCCCGTAGGCCAGCACCGCCAGCGCGACCGGCAGCACGAACAGGAACAGGAAGCGCCAGGAGAGCGCCTGGAGGATCAGGCCCGAGAGGGTCGGCCCAATCGCCGGGGCGACCGAGATCACGATGCTGATGTTGCCCATCACGGCCCCGCGGCGCTCGGGCGGCACGAGCGTCAGAACAGTCGTCATGAGCAGCGGCAGCATGATCGCCGTGCCCGAGGCCTGCACGATGCGCGCCAGCAGCAGCACGGGGAAGCCGGGGGCCAGGCCCGCCAGCAGCGTCCCGGCGCTGAAGAGGATCATGGCGGCGAAGAACACGCGGCGGGTGCTCAGGCGCTGGAGCAGGAACCCGGTGACGGGGATCACCACGGCCATGGTCAGCATGAAGGCGGTGGAGAGCCACTGCACGGTGGGGGCGTCCACCCGCAGTTCGGCCATCAGCCGGGGCAGGGCCACGTTCATGATCGTCTCGTTCAGGATGACCACGAAGGTGGCGACGAGCAGGATGGCGATCACGGCGCGGTCGCGGGGGGCCAGGGGATGGGGCTGGGCGGGGTGCGTCACGTGGGACCTCTTTCCTGCCAGGTAGGGCTTCACCTGCTCGGGTCGTTCTTGCCGTCCTCGTCCGCCAACGCGAGGCCTCTCTCGGCGAGGGCGGCGCGGAGTTGCGCCAGGGCCTTCGGCCCCATCCCGTGGAGGCGGAGGAGGTCGGCCGCGCGAACCGTCCTCAGCTCCTCAAGGGAGGTAAATCCCGCAGCACGGAGCGCCCGCCGGGCGGGTTGGGACAGTCCGGTTGGAAAATTGCTCGCCTGCTCTGGAACCTTCTGGCCGTCCGTCATCTCCTGCTCCTCCACTTGCCGGGCCACCGGGCCCGCGCCGAACCTCGTCGCGCGCGTTGCCGGGGGACCACTCGGCCCTGTCCTGGCAAACCTGGTCTTTAGATGGCCGGTTCTTCATCCCATTCCCCCTGCTGGATCAACGACGTGGGCCTGGGCGGCTTCCCGGTCAGCGAGCCTCCCCCTGTTGAAGAGCGTGAGGTGCCCTCTCAGCACCCGCGGGTCAGGCCGAGCCGCCGTGGGAAAGGAACAGGACGGCGGGACCCTTCCTCATGGAGACCTCCCGGAGGGGAAAACGACGTGCCGCTCAGGTCAAGCGGGTGAACTTAGGTGACTTTAAATCTCCTTCGACTGATTTAGTTTAGAACATAATGGGACCCAATTGCAACCCTTTGCTCAATTTTTGGTGAAGGGGCCGCCAAAGCCCTGGCCCGTTTCTTCCGTCGGGAATAGGCTTGGCATCAGCTCCCTCGCAGCAGCCGCGTGAGGATGACGTGGTGATCCTCGTGAAAGCGGCGCGGCAGAGCGAGCGCGCGGGCGAGGGGCACCGGGCGGGCCGGGAAGACGGCGGGCGGCGGACCCAGGGCCACGTGGGCAGCGGTGGGGGCGACGAGGGCACGGGCGGGGTGGTCGAACACGGCGCCAGCAGGAACGGGCTGTTCCCCGGGAGGCAGGACACGTCCGGGTAACTCCCACAGCCCGCGCCCAATCGCCCCCATCCGGGTATTCAGCCACACCTGTCCCGCCCGCACGTCCAGCCAGCGTTCCTCGTGCAGGTGGGCGCCGGGCGGGAGGCTCGCGCGGGCCGCCTCCACCGCCACCCACTCGGCCTGCAAGCGGGCGAAGGCGGGCGTAAGGGCAAAACGGGTGAGGAAGGCGCGGACGGGCCCCGGGACACCCTGCGGGAGGGGCCGCCCGGTCAGGAACGCCGCGCGCAGGTCGGTCGCGTTCAGGCCGGGCCGGTGGGGCGTGACCAGACGCGCCCAGCCGGGGAACCAGCGCAGGTAGCTCGTGCTGGCGTCCTTCTCGAAGCCGACGAGCGAGATGGGCGGCCCCTCCCCGAACACCCCGCGGGCCGCCCCCCGCACGTCCGCCGCCCAGGCGTCCGCGTCGAAGCGGTCGGGAAGGGGGCGGAAGATGACCCGGTCGCGCCGCACGCCCGCCTCCCGCAGGGCCGCCCCGAACATCGCTGCCCGTTCCCTCTCGCCGAACGGGTTCCGCACCGAGCGGGCGAGGTTCGCGCTCCCCAGCAGCACGAGGACCCGGGGGGCGTGTTCCAGGGCGTGCAGCACCGTCCCCACGTGCGCCACGTGCGGCGGCTGGAAGCGGCCCACGTAGACGGCGGCGGGCCCGCTCATGCGCCCAGGTGGGCCCGGAGCTCGCCCGCGATCCGGTCGCGCAGCGCGGCCACGTCCTCGCCCAGGCTCACCCGGTAGAGGTGCGGGTTGAGGGGGCGCCGGGTGCCCGCCGGAAGCCGGGCGAGGTCGGCGCGGGCGCGGGCCTGGGCCTCCCCCAACGTCTCGGCGGGGCCGGTGCGCCGCCCGTCCTCCAGCACCACCTCCCGCGCGTCCGCCCAGGTCAGGCCCTCCGGCAGCCGGGAGGACCGCAGCGGGTTGGTCGGGTCGCTGACCTGCTGGCCCGCGCGGGGCTTCTCCCCCAGTGTCAGCACGTCGAGCGCGAAGGTGCCGTCCCCGTCCGCCGCCCGCCACACCCGCTTCTCGCCGGGGAGGCTGGACTTGGCGGGGTCGCCCGTCAGCTTCATTTTGGGCACGCCGCCAAGCTGGGCGAGCTTGAAGACGCCCCCAAGGGCCCCGCCGCCCTCCCCGCCCGCCGTGGCAAGCTGGGTGCCCACCCCGTACACGTCCACCCGCCCGCCCTCGGCGATCACCGAGGCGATGACGGACTCGGACAGGTCGTTGCTCGCCACGATCTTCACCTCCGGGAACCCCGCCTCGTCGAGGGCCGCCCGGATGCGGCAGGACAGGTACGCGAGGTCGCCGCTGTCGAGCCGCACGCCGCGCAGCTCGTGCCCCGCCGCCCGCAGTTCCCGCGCCACCTTCAGCGCGTTGGGCAGGCCACTCCGCAGCGTGTCCACCGTGTCGAGGAGCAGCGTGGTCGCGTCGGGGTAGAGGGCCGCGTAGGCACGGAAGGCAGTCAGCTCGTCCGGGAAACTCTCGACCCAGGCGTGCGCGTGGGTTCCAGTGAGGGGCAGGCCGAATAGCCGCCCCGACTCCACGTTGCTCGTGCCGACGGCGCCCCCCACAAAGGCTGCCCGCGCTGCGCTGACGGCCCCATCCGGTCCCTGCGCGCGCCGCGCCCCGAACTCGACAATCTGCCCGCCATACGGGCTGGCCTCAGCGGCGAGGACGCAGCGGGCCGCCTTCGTCGCCACCAGCGTCTGGAAGTTCAGCACGTTCAGCAGCGCCGTCTCGACAAGCTGCGCCTCCCACAGCGGCGCCTTGACGGTCAGCAGGGGCTCATGGGGAAAGACGACGCTCCCCTCGCGGAACGCCGTCACCCGGCCCCGGAACCTCCAGCCGCGCAGGGCGTCCAGAAAGTCCGGCCTGAAGAGCCCCAGCGAGTCCAGGTAGGCGAGGTCATCCTCCGAGAAGTGCAGCCCCTCCAGCAGGTCGAGGGCCGGTTCCAGCCCCGCCCAGACCGCGAAGCCCCCGCGAAAGGGCGGCTTGCGGAAGTAGAGGTCGAAGACCGCCTCCTCCCGGTGCAGGCCGTGGGCGTGGTAGCCCTGCATCATCGTGAGTTGATACAGGTCGGTGAAGAGGGGGGAAGAAACGGTCACGCCCCATTCTCCGGCAGGGTCGTCTCCGGCAACTTCCGCCCGCGCGTCTCGACCCCGATGGCCCAGCCGCACAGCGCCGCCACCGCGAAGCACCCGGCGAAGAGGGTGAGGGCCGCGTCCAGCCGCCCGGTGAGCAGCAGCGCCCCCACGCTGGGCGACAGGACGCTGGCGAGGCGGGCCATGCCGCTCACGAAGCCCATGCCCGTCGTCCGCAGCGGCGTGGGGAAGAGTTCCGGCGTGTAGGCGTACAGCGCCCCCCACGCGCCCAGCAGCGCGAACGACAGCAGCGCCGAGGTGACGAGCACCGCGCCCGGCGTCCCCGCCAGCAGGAAGAGGTACGCCCCCAGGCCCAGCGCCGAGACGACCAGGTAACCGACGAGCGTGGCCCGGCGCCCGACCTTCTCGACCAGGTACGCCGCCAGCACATACCCCGGAATCTGCGCGAGCGCCAGCAGCAGCGAGGTGCGGTACACGGCGCCCAACTCCAGCCCCTGCGCCCGCAGGTACGAGGGCAACCACGAGAAGATGCCGTAGTACCCCAGGCTCAGGCCGAACCACACCAGGGCGAGCAGAACGGTGCGGCGGCGCAGCAGGCCGGTGAAGAGGGAGGCGGGGGTGACCCGGGGGGCGGGGGGCGGAACAGCCAGCGGCGCGTCGGACAGCGCGGTCTTGTTCGCCCGCGCGACCCGCGTGAGAGCAGCCCGCGCCTGTACCTCCTGCCCCCGCACGAGCAGCGACCGGGGCGAGTCGGGAATGCCGAAGCGGGCGATCAGCCCGATCACCCCCGGCAGCGCGGTCAGGCCCAGCAGCCAGCGCCACGCCTCCGCGGGCTCAAAGACGGTGCTCAGCCACCACGCCAGCGCCGCCACCGCCACCGTCCCCAGCGCCCAGAAGCTCTCCAGGTACACCAGGAAGCGCCCCCGCCACGCGGTCGGCACGAACTCGGCCATCATCGCGTAGTCCACCGGCAGGGTGCCCCCGATGGCGAAGCCCGTCAGGAAGCGCGCGGCCAGGAGCAGTGAGGCGGTGGGGGCAAAGGCGCCGAGCAGGCCAAAGATCAGCCCCAGGCTCACCGTCGTCAGGAACACCGCCCGGCGCCCAATCTGGTCGGCCAGCCAACCCCAGAACAGGGCGCCGACCAGCATCCCGGCAAAGGTGGCGCTGAGCAGCAGCGTGGCCTCCGCCGAGCCCCGCGCCAGCCCGAACGCGGCGCTGATGCCCGGCAGCGCGAAGCCCATGAGCAACACCTCCATCGCGTCCGCCGCCCACGTCAGGCCGCAGATCGCCAGGAGCCGCCACTGGAAAGGCCCCAACCCCAGCCGGTCAATCGCGTCATCGAGGGGGACAGCCGCCCGTGGTATCGCAGTCATAACCCGGCGAGTGTACGTGAGAGTTGGCACGAGGAAGGAGGAAC
Organism: Deinococcus aerius; assembly: GCF_002897375.1. Lineage (NCBI taxonomy): Bacteria > Thermotogati > Deinococcota > Deinococci > Deinococcales > Deinococcaceae > Deinococcus > Deinococcus aerius. The sequence continues at coordinate 52,075 of NZ_BFAG01000004.1, forward strand.
CTGGGGGGGAACAGGGGGGAGCCGGACTGAGCTGAAGTGCTGCGATCCACAGGTTCAAGCGCGTTAAGGCATGTTCAGGAGGAACGTTGTCCCCCGCTCTCCCTGGGCAATAGGTACGTCCGGGCAATAGGGGACAAGGCAAGCGTTGCTTGCCACCCCTCTCCCCAACCCTCTCCCGCAAGGGGAGAGGGAGCAACAACGCCGAAGCTTCTGTTTTCAAAACCGTCTATTGTGGACGGCCCATTCCTACCCTCGGCTCGCACTCGCACTGCCTTCACCACGTCGGCTCGCGCAGCGAGACGGTGGGCACGCGGCTTGGGAAGCAACAAGATCAAACATTCCGCGCAGAAAGATGCGACCACGGGCGCGGCGGGCCGAGCCCCTTGCCGAGCGCAGCGGAAAGCTCCCCCCTCCACCAAGAGGAGAGACACGTAGGCGAGCTTGGCGTCAACGCGTGGGCCGCCCCGCGCGGCGGAGTCGTCGCCCCCGGTGGGGGTAGGGGGGCAGGGGGGGCGGGGGCAAGCCGCAGCAAGTTGCCCTGCCCCTCCCAAAATCCCTCCACACCCCCCGTGAAATACTCCCCCCATGCCCACCCTCCGCGACCAGATCCGCCGCGACCTCCACGTTCAGCCCGAGATCGATCCCGCCGCCGAGATCGAGCGCCGCGTGACCTTCCTGGCGGAGTACCTGCGAAGCACCCCGGCCAAAGGCTTCGTCCTGGGGATCAGCGGGGGCCAGGACAGCACCCTGACCGGGCGGCTGTGCCAACTCGCCGCGCAGCGGGTGCGGGCGCAGGGCGGCGAGGCCACCTTCATGGCCGTCCGCCTCCCCTACGGCGCGCAGGCCGACGAGGCCGACGCCCAGGTGGCCCTGGCCTTCATCCGCCCCGACCGGACGGTGACCGTGAACATCAAGGAGGCGGCGGACGCGAGCGCCCGGGCAGCGGCGCGGGCCCTGCGGGAGCCCCTGCACAACTCGCCGGATGTCGAGGCCGGACCCCACGACCCCCTGCGCGACTTCGTGCGGGGCAACATCAAGGCGCGCGAGCGGATGGTCGCCCAGTACGCCCTCGCCGGGCAGGAGAACCTGCTCGTGGTGGGCACCGACCACGCGGCGGAGGCGGTGACGGGCTTTTTCACTAAGTACGGGGACGGCGGCGTGGACCTCACTCCCCTGACCGGGCTGACCAAACGGCAGGGGGCGCAGCTTCTCGGGCACCTCGGCGCCCCGGAGTCCACCTGGCGCAAGGTGCCGACCGCCGACCTGGAGGACAACCGCCCCGGCCTCCCCGACGAGGCGGCCCTGGGGGTGACCTACGCGCAGATCGACGCCTACCTGGAGGGCCGGGAGGTGGCACCGGAAGCCGCGACCCGCATCGAGGCGCTCTACCTCGCCACCCGGCACAAGCGGGCGCTGCCGGTAACGCCGTTCGACGGGTGGTGGCGGGAGTGAGTGGGGTCGGGCGGCAGTTCGAGAGGCGGTGAAGAGGGGCGGGCTCCTTTTTTCCCAGGAGACAACCCCCGAGTTGAGCAGTGCCTCTGAGACCGCAGGACTTCAAGTTCCCGATATAGACGTCTTTTCCCTGGCGATAACCTCACACAGCCGGGCCTTCCTCCTCGGCCAGAAGAGACCTCTGTGGCTTGAGGTCGTCCACGGGTGAAAAGAAGTTTCCTCCCCGCCTCACCCCTCGTTGTACTCCTGTTCCGCCGCGCGCTTGACGGGATTGTTGCGGGTGAGGGGCGTCTCCACCTCAGCGCCCCTCACGCTCCCGCTGCTTGTGGTGGGGCCGGGCAGGAAGCGGTTCCCGAGGGCGAGCATATCCGCGGTCAGCCCCGGCGCCAGCGCCTGCGCGTAGCGCAGCAGCAGGGCGAAACCGCCCACCATCACCTCGGCCTCGCCGCGCACGAGGGCCGTCACCATCCGGCGGGCCGCCGTCCCCGCGTCCAGCGAGAGGACGGGCAGGTTGTCCATCGTGGCGAAGAGGGCGTACTCCTTGGCCTGCTGGCCCTTGACCTCGGCGTGGCGGGGGCTGCCCGTCCGCATCAGCCAGGGGCAGACGGTGGTGACGCCCACCCCCTCGCGGGCGAGTTCGGCCCGCAGGGCCTGGCCCAGCCCGGTCACGGCGAACTTGCTCATGGAGTACGGCGCGAGGTGCGGGACGGCCACCTTGCCCCCGATGGACGAGACGATGAGGACCCGGCCCCGGCGGGCGCGCAGCAGCGGCAGGGCGGCGCGGGTGAGGCGCAGCGGCGCGAAGGCGTTGATCTCCATGATCTCGCGGAAGTCGGCCTCCGTCATGTTCTCCAGCGGTCCCACCTGGATCAGGCCCGCGTTGTTCACGAGTACGTCCAGGCCGCCGTACACCCGCGCGGCCTCCTCGACGATGCGCTCGATGTCGGCCTGGAGGGTCAGGTCGCCGCTGACGGTGTGGACGGTGGCGCCCGAGGCGCGCAGGCTGGCGGCGGCGCGGTCAAGCTCCTCCGTGTCCCGCGCCACGAGCATGAGCCGCGCCCCCCGGGCCGAGAACTCGCGGGTGAGGGCCAGGCCCAGCCCACGCGACCCGCCCGTAATCAGCACGCTCTTGCCGCCGAGGTCGTAGGGGGACTTCAGGACGTTCCGGGCTGCCATCGCCCCGAGTCCGGCCGCCAGGATCAGACGCTTGGGAAGTCGCATATCCCGAGTCTGCCCGCCCCACGCCCCGAGAATCCTTAGAGTGAAGGCATGGACAATGCCGCCCCCACCCTGTTTGAGCGCATCATCGCCCGCGAGATTCCCGCAGACGTGGTGTACGAGGACGACCGCTACATCGCCATCCGTGACATCGCCCCCAAGGCGCCCATCCACCTCCTCGTGATCCCCAAAAAGGTGACCACCCGGGTGGACGAGATCACCGACCCCGCCGAGATGGGCGAGCTGTGGCTGACCGCGATCAAGGTCGCCCGGCAGCACGCCCAGGATTACCGCCTCCTGGTGAACTGCGGCCCCGGCGGGGGGCAGATGGTCTTCCACACCCATGTCCACATCCTCGCCGGGTGGGAGAACGGGCCGGAAAGCGATACTCAGTGACCGATCGTCCTTTCGACGCCGTCCTCTTCGACCTCGACGGCGTGCTGGTGGACAGCGAGCTGCTGGCGAACTCCGTGTGGGTGGAGTTGCTGGGGGAACACGGCCTGACGCTCGACCGCGCGGCCTTCCTGGCGCGGGCGGTGGGGGGCACCCACGCGGCCCTCTTCGCCTGGCTGCGGGCGGACTACGGCTGGGAGAGGCCCGAGGGGTTCGTGACTGACCTTGACGCCCGGCTGGCGCGGGCCTTTGCCGAGACCCCAGCTATCGAGGGGGCCCAGGACACGCTGCGGGCCCTCGCGGCAGCCGGAATTCCCTTCGCGGTGGCGAGCAACAGCCTGCGCTCGCGCCTGCACCTGAAGTTGGAGGCGGCGGGCCTGGCCGGGCTCGTGGGGGACCGCGCCTTCGACCCGGCCCACGTCGGCGGGCGCGGCAAGCCCCTCCCCGACCTGTACGCGCACGCGGCGGAGGCCCTGGGCGTCTCCCCCACCCGCGCGCTCGTCGTCGAGGACAGCGTGACCGGGGTAACGGCGGGCGTGGCGGCAGGCGCAACCGTCTGGGGCCTGCTGGCGGGCGGTCACATCCACCCGGACGGGGAGGCGGCGCTGCGCTCGGCGGGCGCGTCCCGCATCCTGCACACCCACGCCGAGTTGCGGGAGGCCCTGGGGCTGAGCGTTCCGGCATAAGGGGAGGCGACTCTTCCCCTCTTGACCTTAAACTCTATATATGTAGAAATAGTACATGGCCCGCTCTCCCAACTCCAGCCCGCACACCCGCGCCGTCCTTCAGGCCCTCCTCGCCACCCATCCCGGCCCCAGCTACGGCTACGACCTGAGTAAGGCGACGGGGCTGAAAAGCGGGACCCTCTACCCCATCCTCCAGCGCCTGCACGCGCAGGGGTATCTGGATGCGGGGTGGGAGGACTCGCCGCATCCGGGCAAGCCGCCCCGCCACGTCTACACCCTGACCCCGGAGGGGTTGAAGCTCGCGCGGGAAGGGTCGGAGCGGCGAACCGCCCGCACGTTGAAAGGGGCGCTGGCGTGAAAGCGGAGGAGTGGCAGAAAGGCATGGAGAACGAGGCGGCGAGCGTGGAGGACGAGGGGTGGGCAGCGGAGACCAGACGCAGCGCGTGGCTGGTCGGCGCGAGGCCACTGACCCACGATTTCCTGCTCACGGCAGGCGCGTCGGTGCTGGTCAACACGTACGTCCTGACGATGATGGTCGTGATCGCCCGGGCGGCCTTTTACATGGACCAGAATCCTGTTGGCCTCTGGTTTGCCCACCACGGATGGACTTTCGATCTCAGCCTGCTGGGTGTTCTGACCCTGCTGGGGGTGTTTCTCGGAAGGCTGAACGTGAAGCCCTCAGTTGTGGCCGCCGTCTTCCTACTGCAACCCCTTTGGCTATGGCTGCTTGCCGCTGCCGTCCGGGTGGAAGGCGTCTGGAACGGCCCAGGTGCCAGTGCATCGGCGCCCTTCACGACCGACTTCGTGCGGTACGAGTTGAACTGGGGAAGCCTGATGATGGCAGGCGGATATGCGGGCACCGTTCTCCTCGCCATGTGGGTAAGGCGGCGCGCAGCGGTGAAAAGGCGGCGAACAGCATGAGGCCACAAGACTGGCGGCAGGGCATGGAAAACGAGGCGGCGAGCGTGGAGGACGCGGAGTGGGCCGAAGACACCCGGCAAACGGCACAAGTTCTGCGTCGTCGTTCACAACTTTTGGGATTTCTGCTGGCGCTGGGCTGCGCCCTGACGTTCAGCACCTTACTGCTCCTGCTGGAAGTCCTCGGTTCTCGTGTGGGCATGCATGTTGACCAAAACGCGGTCGGAATGTTTATCCGCAACCACACCTTGCCCTACCTGGCCTCCCTACTGGCCCTCGTCTTCCTGCTGGGATTCGGGCTGGGTCGCGCCGGGGTCGTGCCCTGGCTGGCCGCCCTGGCCTTCCTGTTGCTGCCTGTCCTGAGCGTAATTGTGGGAACGCTCGTCTATGTTCCCTCCACCGTCGAGTTCGACTCCAGCCTCGGAGTGATGCCACCCGTCACGATTGACCTGGCAACTGTGCTCTGGAACGTCTGGATGATTCCTGAGGCCGTTCTAGTCGCCACCTTCGCCTTCCTGGGGGCATGGCTCGGACAGGCCACGAAAAGGTCGTCCCCACCCCCGACCGCCGTAAGATGACCCCATGTCGGACGCCGCGCCCCAGGCCATGAGCGAGGCCGAGTACCTGCGAACCGAGCGCGAGAGTCCCTACAAGCGGGAATATGTCGGGGGCTTCGTGTACCCGCTGCACGCGCAGGCGGGGGCGAGTGGGGAGCATGTGCGGATCAGTGGGCGCATCATGGCGACGCTGCTCCCCGACGCCGACCGCCTGGGCTGCCGCCTCTACCAGTCCGACATGCAACTCTACGTCCCCGCTGCCTCCAGCTACTTCTACCCCGACGTGATGCTGGTGTGCGGCGGGGAACAGCCGGGCCGCTACTTCGAGACCTCGCCCTGCCTGCTGGTCGAAGTCCTCTCCGGCAGCACGGCGCACAACGACCGCCGCCACAAGCACGCCGTGTACACAGCAATTCCCACCCTCCAGACGTACCTGATCGTGTCGCAGGACGAGCGGTATGTCGTGGAGTATCAGCGCGGTGCGGAAGGCTGGCCCATGCGCGAGCATCGCGGGGAGGGTCAGGTGGAGATTCCCTGCCTGGGCCGTTCACTGAGTCTGGACGAGATGTACCGGGGGGTCCTGTAAAGACCCCTCACCCCGCTGCTTGGCAACGCCCCTCGCCCTCTGGTAGAGGGTGGGATGAGGAATTTCCTCCTCACGCCATCGGCAACTCGATCATTCCGCCCGCGTCCTCACGGCCCTCCATACGCGCGGCCACGGCCAGCCCGGTCGGCGTCTGGGCCAGGCCACCCTCCGCCGTCTCGCGCAGTTCGGCGGGCATCAAGCGGCCAACTTGTGCCATCGCGGTCACGACCTCGTCCGGCGGGATGAAGGATTCGAGCTGGGCGAGCGCGAGTTGCGCGGCGCTAACGGCGTGGACGGCGTAGAAGGCGTTGCGGCTCACGCACGGCACCTCCACGTAGCCGCCGACCGGATCGCACACCAGGCCGATGGTGTTCATCAGGGCGAGGGAGGCGGCATGGACGCAGGCGCGGGGCGTGCCGCCGAGGAGTTCGGTGACGGCGGCGGCGGCCATCGCGGCGCTCGACCCGATCTCGGCCTGGCAGCCGCCCGCCGCGCCGGAGATGAACATGCGCTTGCTGATCGCCTTGCCCACCCCCGCCGCGAGGATCATGGGGTCCACCAGCCGCTCGTCGGGAATGCCCAGGTGGTCGGCCACGCCGATAAGCGCCCCGGGAATCGTGCCCGCGCTCCCCGCCGTCGGCGCGGCGACGATGCGGCCCATGCGGGCGTTCTCCTCGTTCACGGCCATCGCGTAGGCCTGCACGCGCTTGATCAGGGGCGCGCCCAGCACGTCGGGCGCCTCCCACAGCCCCTTGGCGTTCCAGCCCACCATGCCGGTGATGCTCCTCGCGTCGGTCTTCAGGCCGCGCTCGATGGAGGCGCGCATCTCGCCGATGCGGCGGGCCATCTCGGTGCGGATGTCCTGGGGGTCCAGCCCGGTCTCGGCGCAGTCCTGCGCGAGCACCCACGTGGAGGCGGGGGCGGGGGCGTTCATCAGGTCTTGCAGGGTCGTCATGGGGTGTCTCCCGGTCCTCAGCCGTCCATCAGCTTGGGCAGCATCCGCACCCAGTTCGTGTCGGGCCAGCGGTCAAAGAACGCGAGGGCCTGGGGGCTCAGCGGCGCGTCAAGTTCGACCGCGAGGAGGGCCTGCCCCCCCCGGTTCTCGCGGGTGCAGGTCAGGGTGGCGATGTTCACCCCGTCGGCGGCGATGGTGGTGGCAATTCGGGCGATCATGCCCAGCGTGTCCCGGTAGCGCAGGAGCACGGTGGGACTCGCGCCGCTGAAGTTCACGCCCAGGCCCTGCACGTGCGTGACGAGGATCACGCCGCCGCCCGTGGAACTGCCCTGCACAGTCACCGCTTGCGTGTCCCCGTGCAGCTCGATGTGCGCGGTGTTGGGGTGAACGTCCCCCAGGTCCACGTCGCGGAACTCGGCCGCCAGCCCGGCCGCCCCGGCCTCCTCGAAGGCGCGGGGCAGGCGGGGGTCGTCGGGCGCGAACCCCAGGAGGCCCGCCACGAGCGCCAGATGCGTGCCGTGCCCCCTCCCCGTCTTGGCAAAGGAAGCGTGCAGGCCGATCACCGCCCGGCGCGGCGCCTCGCCGAGGAGGTGATGGGCGACCAGGCCCAGGCGGCAGGCGCCCGCCGTGTGGCTGCTGCTCGGCCCGATCATCACGGGGCCGATCATGTCAAGCAGGGACATGAAATCAGTATAGGCAACTCGGCCCCGGGGGTGTCCGGGGCGGGGGGACGAACTACTGCCCTTCCTCGGCCTCCTCCAACCGCTCCTCCTCGTCGTGGGCGGTGTCTACCAGGATGGCGCGCAGTTCCTCGATGGGCGTCCGGTCATCATTGTTCAGGGCGCTGGGGTCAATGTGCATGTCCTGCTCGGTGGGCACGCCCTGGTCGTCCGCTCCTCGGTCGGTCATGCCTGAGGGTGCCCCTTCCACCCCGGCGGGGGATGTGCGTGGGGCGAGCCCGCCTTTATCCGGGGCGGAGGGTCAGCGCAAGTCCCAGGCCGCCCGGAGTGCGCGCCCGCTCGGCCCCGCGTGTTCCAGGGCGGCGCGGGCGAGGGGGAGGCGGACGGCATTCGGCGCCTGGGCGAACACCCGCAGCATGGTCCGTGCCAGGGTTCCCGCGTCCGTCCGGTGCGCCAGGAAGGCGTGCCACTCGGGCGCGGGCAGCCGGAAAAACGCCCCGAAGAAGGCGGGAAGTTGCTCACCGGGCATCCCCAGGAGCGCCTCGACACCCAGCAGCGCGACTTCTCGGGAGGCGCGGCGCTCCGGGGGCCAGAGGGCGGCCCACCCGGCCCGGGCAGCGGCGGCGGGCCCACCCTGCCCGAGAGCCCCCGTCACCGCCCCCGCAAGGATGGGCGCGTCCCGCAGCGCCCCCGCGACCTGGAACCCGCTGACCGGATGCACCAGCCCCGCCGCCGACCCGAACGCCAGCAGCGGCCCGGGGCAGGGGGCGGCGGCATTCATGGGAAAGGCGACCCACTCCTCGGCCTCGACCTCGCGGGGGGGTGTCCCGAGGGCGGCGAGGCGGGCGCGCAGGCGCCGCTCCAGCAGGGCGCGGGGCAGGCCGGGGCGGGCGATCAGGCTCGTCTCCTCCACCAGGTAGCGGGAGCCGCCGAGGTGCATGGCGTACAGGAAGGTCGGGGCCTCCCGCACCTCGGCGGCGGACAGGTGCGGCGAGCGGTAGTCCATCCACACCATGCCACCGGGTGGAGCGGGGGGGCGGTCGAAGTGCGCGACGAGCCCGAAGGCCGTCTGGAGCGCCGCGCCGCCGGGGTGCCGGGGCCGGGTCAGGCTGCCCATGTGCCCGCCCGCGTCCACCACGATCCCGGCCCGCCAGGTTTCGCCGCCCGTCCCGTGAACCTCCCAGCCCTCCCCGACCTGTTCAGCGCCCCGAACCGTGCCAACGGTCCAGGTCAGCCCCTCCCCCGCCCGGGCGAGCAGGGCGCCCAGCAGCCGGGCATTACCGAGCAGCGCGTAGGGCCGCAGCAGTGGGGTGGGTTGCTCGCCCGTGTACACGCGCACGTCCGTCCACACCTCGGCGAGGCAGGCAAGCGTCCACGCGGGCAACTCGTCGAGCCAGGCCCCGTAGGTGGGCGGGAAGGGCCGGGGCGGGTGGGGCGCGACGAGCCGCACGCGCAGCCCGCGACCCGCGAGTTCCGCCGCTAGAGCCAGGCCAGCCGGGCCGCCGCCCACCACCAGCACGTCTGTGGGAACCCGCATCGCCGCAGGCTAGCGCGGGACCGGGGCGGGGAGTGTACGTCCTGATGCGGGGCTCCGCGGCACCCCGGCACGTCAAGGTCTCCTCAAGCCGGAGTGTGGGACTGGCACGGCAGGGCGCGGGGGGAGGCCGCTAGCCTGCGCCCATGCCCCGTTCTGCCTTTCCCCGCCGCCCTTTTCTGCCGCTGCTGGGCGTGCTGGCCCTCGGCGCTGTCCTCACCGCCTGCTCGCAGCGCAGCGCCGGGGGGTTCCTGAATGTCGCCATCAGCACCCGGGGCCTCCGGGTCGTCACGGATCAGCGGTACGGCCCCGACGCCCGCAACGTGCTCGACGTGTACGCGCCGCCGAACGCCCGGAACGCCCCCGTCGTGCTGTTCGTCCACGGCGGCTCGTGGCAGGGTGGGGACAAGGCGATCTACCGCTTCGTTGGGGACAGCCTGGCACGGGCCGGATACGTGACGGGCGTGATGAACTACCGCCTGGCACCGCAGAACCGCTACCCGACCTTCGTGCAGGACACCGCCGCCGCGTTGAGGTGGCTGCGCGACCACGCCAAGACCTTCGGCGGGGACCCGGACGACCTTTTCGTGGTCGGGCACTCGGCGGGTGGCTTCAACGCGGTCGAGGCCGTGGACAACGAGCGCTGGCTGCGCGAGGCGGGCGTACCCATCTCGGCGGTGCGGGGCGTGGTCGGCATCGCGGGGCCATACTCGTACGATTTCCGGGACTTCCCCAGCCGGGTCGCCTTCCCCGAGGGCAGCACGCCCGATCAGGTCATGCCCGACCGCCACGTGCGCCAGGACGCGCCGCCGCACCTCCTCCTCGTCGCAGCGAACGACACGACCGTTTACCCCCAGAACGCGCTGAACATGGAAGCGGCGTTGAAAAAGGCCGGAGTTCCGGTCACCCGCACCGTCCTGCCCCGCCTGAACCACATCACCATCGTCGCGGCTCTGGCGCGGCCACTGACGTTCCTGGGGGGGACTCGGCAACAGGTGATCGACTTTATCGAGAAGCACCGGTAGATCGGAAGCGGGGGGCCTCCTTCTCTCCCAGCAAGGAGGTCCCTCCCCGTTCAGCCCGCGACGGTCGCCGCCTGGGGCACCAACTGCCGCCAACTCTGCACATTCCCCACCTGCACCGTCACGAACCGTTCCAGCGCCTTCCACAGCGCGGGCCGCTCGTCGCCGGAAACGGGAAGCTCCATGCTCGCGCGGACGGAGCGGCGCACCACGTTCCGCAGGAAGTCGAGGCTCTCCCCCGGGTAGGCGGGCAGGCTGGAACAGTTGCCGCACAGCAGTTGCCCGCCGAGGGGGTCGGGGTAGGCCGGGTCGGGGGCGCCACAGCGGGCACAGCGGGCGGTCTGGGGAACGAAGCCCGCCAAGCCGAGCAACTTGTAACTCATGACCAGGGCCACCCATTCCGGGTCGGGCTGGTGCGAGATGCCGCGCAGCGCCCCCGCGAACAGCTCGAACGCCTGGTCGCTGAACTCGCCCTCCTGAAAGAGCGCGTCGGCGAGTTCGGCCATCAGGTGCGCGAAGGCGTAGCGCTCGGGTGCGGCCAGCCGGGGGAGCGCCCCCTCCAGCACCGCCTGCTGCACGGTCGCCAGGTCGGCCTGCGGCGTCTGGTACACCTGCACGCCGACGTGGTGGAAGAGGTTGAGTCGGCTCGCCAACGCCCCGCGCACACCGCCGCGCGCAATCGCCTTGACCTTGCCCTGCGGGGTCAGCAGCGTCACGATGATGTCCCCGGCGGGCGTGACCCGGCGCCGGATCACGATGCCGCTGCGGTTGGCGCTGCGTGACCTCACCGGTCCAGTTTAGGGCGCGCGAATTCGGAAGAGAGGGCCGGGGGCACGGTTGGCGGAGGCGGGCCGCGCGGCTGAAAGCTGTCCCACCTTCCCCCTCACCGCCCCGCCGTTACACTCGCGCTATGAGTGACCCCCGCCCCAAGAACCACAGCGCCCGCGACGTGCTGCGGGAACTGTTCCCGGAGTCCTACCGGGAACTTTTCGGTGAGAGCGGCGCGGAAGGCCCCCTCACCCTGGGCCTGTACCCCGTGGCCGACGGTCGGCTGGCCCTGGTCCACGGCGACCAGCTCGCCGAGTTCACCCCGCTGGACCCCCGGGGCCGCAACGCCCTGCACTGCGACCTGTGCCACTACACCCGCTCGCGCTCCGAGGCCGCCCTCTACCGGGTCGTGGTCGGCGCGCGGCGCACCCGCTACGTGACCCTGTGCCTGGGCACCGAGGCCTGTCAGAAGCGGGCCGGAAGCCACGCGCTGGCACACTTGGCCGACCGGATTTTCCCCCTCGAACCCATGTACGTGGACTGAACGGGCCAGGAACCTGACACTCCCATGACAAGCGGCTGAAGGAACGGGCAAAGGCCGCAGCTCAGCAGCCCCCTACGCTGCCGGTGTGGAGACCTTCTGGATGGAACTGCGGCTGATGCAGGGCCTGCTCGCCGCCTTCGTCCTCAGCGGCCTGATCGGCTGGGAACGGGAGCAGCGCAACCGCAGCGCGGGGTTGCGGACCCATATCCTCGTCGGCGTGAGCGCCGCGCTGTTCGTCGTCCTGGCCGACACGCTGATCCTGCGCTTCTCGGACGACGCCCCGCAGGTCCGCTTCGACCTGGTGGGCGTGCTGGGAGCCGTCGTCAGCGGGGTGAGCTTCCTGGGTGCGGGCGCGATCTTCTCCGACCGCCGGGGCGAGGGGGCCAAGGGGCTAACCACGGCGGCGGGCCTGCTCGCCACGGCGGGCGTCGGGGTGGCCTGCGGGCTGCACCTGTACGTCCTGGCGACGGGCGCGACGCTGCTCTTCCTCTTCACCCTGGGGTGGCTGGGCCGCCTGGTCGGGGAACCCCTGAGGAAGCGTCCGGCCTCTGGGGATCAGCCGGAGGCTGAGTAACGGAAGAGCTTTTCCATCCCGGGCTTCTACCTTAATGCCGTACAGCGTCTGGTCGGACAGACGTTATGGCCTAGCTTCCGCTGCCCGCCAAAGAACTGGACATGCTGAGCTGGAGGCGAAGCATCCCCACCTGGCGTCCTGGGACCCTTCGCTGGCACTCAGGGTGACCACGCTTCCGGCGAGCTCGGTGGTGATTAAATCCTGCTTCCATCCTTCCCCGGCTTGAGGAGCCCTAGAAGAGCTGTATACAATATCCACGATGACCTCCTTTGAGCGACCCACCCTCGTGCGGGACGGCGTGTATGGACACCTGCGCCGCGCCGTGCTGGAGGGGGAAATCGCGCCCGGCGAGCGGCTGGCCGAGGTGGAGCTGGGCGAGCGCCTGGGCGTGAGCCGGACCCCGATCCGCGAGGCGATCATGCGGCTCACGCAGGAGGGGCTGCTCGTCGCGGAGGCGAACAAGGGCGTGCGCGTCCGCACCGTCAGCGCCGCCGAGGCGCGGGATACCTACGTGGTGCGCGAGGAACTCGACGGTCTGGCCGCCGCCCTCGCCGCCCGGGCACACACCCGGGACGACGCGGGGGCGCTCAGGGCCGCGCTGGACGACCTCAACGCCGCCACGGGCGAGGACTACCGCCAGCAGACCCGCCTCGACCTCGCCTTTCACGGGGCCGTGACGCTGGCCGCGCACAACGCTGCGCTCGCCGAATTGGCGCGGGGGCTGGAGCAGCGGGTGGCGCTCATCAAGCACCAGACGCGCACGTACAACGCCCACCCCGACACCGCCGCGCAGCACGCCGCCATTCTGAAGGCCATCCTGGCCCGCGACGCGGACGCCGCCCGTGAAGCCGCCCGCACGCACGTCCGCACCTTCGCCGCCCTCGTGATGCAGAACCTTGGAGAATCCCCATGATCGACCAGATTTACCGCAAGGCCGTCCTGACCGTCTCGGGGCAGAAGTTCGTGGAAGACCTCGTGCGCTCGCGGGGCTTCGGGCTCGCGCAGCGTTTTGTCGCCGGAGAGGACAGCGCCTCCGCCATCCGCGCGGTGCAGGAGCTGGAGAAAGACGGCATCCTGGGCAACCTCGACCTGCTGGGCGAGTTCGTCGCCTCGCCGGAGCGGGCGAACGAGTTTGCCGAAAAGGTCCTCAACCTGCTCGACGAGGCGCACGCCGCCGGGCTGACCCCCTACGTCAGCGTGAAGCTCTCCAGCGTGGGCCAGGGGCAGACCGTGAACGGCGAGGACCTGGGCCTGGCCAACGCCCGCCGCATCGTCGGGAGGGCGAAGGCGTACGGCGGCTTCGTGTGCCTGGACATGGAGGACCACCCGCGCGTGGACGTGACGCTCGGGCAGTTCCGCACGCTGGTGAACGAGTTCGGGAACGCGCACGTCGGCACCGTCCTCCAGAGCTACCTCTACCGCACCGAGGCCGACCGGGACAGCCTGGACGATCTGCACCCCAATCTCCGCATCGTGAAGGGCGCGTACCTGGAGCCCGAGACGGTCGCCATGCCCGACAAGGCCGACGTGGACGCGAGTTACCGCCGACTGGTCTACGCCCAGATGAAGGCCGGGAATTACGTCAACGTCGCCACGCATGACGAGTCGATCATCGAGGACGTGAAGCACTTCGTCCTGTCGCACGGCATCGAGCGGGACCGGTTCGAGTTCCAGATGCTGTACGGTGTGCGGCGCGACCTACAAAGGGAACTCGCCGCGCAGGGCTACCGCGTCCGCGCCTACATCCCCTATGGCCGCGACTGGTATCCGTACTTCTCCCGCCGCATCGCCGAACGCCCCGCGAACGTGATGTTCGTGCTGCGCGGCATGCTCAGGGGCTAGGGCCATGACGCTGATCGGGGTGACCGGGGCGCCGGGCAACGTGGGCACGCCGCTCGTGCGCGCCCTCCTCGCCCGGGACGCCCAGGTGCGGGTCCTCGCCCGCCGCCCGGAGCAGGCCCGCGCCGCCTTTGCCGACGCGCCCGAGGTGGAGGTGCGGCGCCTGGAATTCGGCGACCGCCGCAGCTATGTCGAGGCGTTCCGGGGGGTGGACCGCCTCTTCATCGTGCGGCCCCCCCAGCTCAGCCAGGTCCGGCGGGACATGGTGCCCGCGCTCGACGTGGCGCTGGGGGCGGGGGTGACCCAGATGGTCCTGCTCTCCTTGCAGGGGGCCGAGCGGCTGCCCTTCGTGCCTCACGCGCAGTTGGAGGCGTACCTGCGGGAGAGCGGGGCGGGCTACACCTTCCTGCGTCCCTCCTTCTTCATGCAGAACCTGACGACCATGCACCTGCCGGAGTTGCGCCGGGGCGAGGTCCACGTCCCGGCGGGGCAGGGCCGCACCAGCTTCATTGACGTGCGGGACATCGCCGATGTCGGCGCCCTGGTCCTCACCGAACCCGGCCACGAGGGCAGGGCGTACGAGCTGACGGGCTCGGAAGCCCTCACCTACGCCGAGGTCGCCGCCAGGCTCAGCGCCGCCACGGGCCGCCCCATCCGCTACACCGACCCCAGCCCGCTCGCCTTTTTCCACCACATGCGCGCTCGTGGAATTAGCACGGGCCAGATCCTCGTCATGGAGGCGATCTACGCCACCGCCCGCTTCGGCCTCGCGGCGCGCGTGACGCCCGAAACCGCGCAACTGCTGGGCCGCCCGCCGCGCTCGTTTGACGACTTTGCGCGGGATGTGGCCCCCCTTCTTTCCCAGGAGACTGCCCATGCTTAAAATCCAGGACTACCGCCCCCAGCCCTTCACCGACTTCACCCGGCCCGAGAATGTCGCGGCCTACCAAACTGCATTGAAAAAAGTCCGCTCCGAACTGCTCGGCAAGCACTACCCCCTCATCATCAACGGGGAGCGGGTGGACACCGAGGAGCGGCTGACCTCCCTCAACCCCTGCGACACCTGCGAGGTGGTGGGAACGACGGCCAAGGCGACGGTCGAGGACGCCCAACGCGCCCTAGACGGCGCCTGGGAGGCGTGGGAGGGCTGGAAGCGCTGGGACATGGACGCCCGCGCCCGCATCCTGCTCAAGGCCGCCGCGATTCTCAAACGCCGCCGCCTGGAAGCCTGCGCCCTGATGAGCCTGGAGGTCGGCAAGAACTACGCTGAGGCCGACGTGGAGGTGGCCGAGGCGATTGACTTCCTCGAATACTATGCCCGCTCCGCGATGAAGTACGCGGGCTTCGGCGCCGCCGAGACGACGTGGTTCGAGGGCGAGGAGAACGGCCTGCTGTACCTGCCGCTGGGCGTGGGCGTCTCCATCTCCCCCTGGAACTTCCCCTGCGCGATCTTCCTGGGGATGCTCGCCGCGCCCATCGTGGCCGGGAACTGCGTGATCGCCAAGCCCGCCGAGGACTCAGGATTGATCGCGGGCTTCGTGGTGGACATCCTGCTGGAAGCCGGGCTGCCCGCCGGGGTCCTGCAATTCCTGCCCGGCGTGGGCTCGGAGGTCGGCGAGTACCTGACCACGCACCCGAGGACGCGCTTCATCACCTTCACGGGCAGCCGCGCGGTGGGCCTGCACATCAACGAGGTCGCCGCGAAGGTGCAGCCCGGCCAGAAGTGGATCAAGAAGGTGATCCTCGAACTCGGCGGCAAGGACGCGATGATCGTGGACGAGACCGCCGACCTCGACGTGGCGGTGACCGCCGCCGTGCAGGGCGCCTTCGGCTTCAACGGCCAGAAGTGCAGCGCCATGAGCCGCCTGATCGTGGTGGATGAGGTGTACGACCGGGTGGTGGGCGCCTTTGTCGAGCGGGCACGGAGCCTGAAGGTCGGCACGGGCGAGGAGAACGCCAACGTCACCGCCGTCGTGAACGAGGAGAGCTTCGAGAAGATCAGCGGGTACCTCCAGATGGGGCGGGAGGAAGGGAAACTCCTCCTCGGCGGCGAGGCGCCGGGCGAGTATGGCGGCAAGAAGGGCTACTACATCCAGCCCACCATCTTCGGGGACGTGGACGTGAAGGCGCGCATCGCTCAGGAGGAAATTTTCGGTCCGGTGGTGAGCGTGTTGCGTGCCCACGACTGGCAGCACGCGCTGGAGATCGCCAACTCGACCGAGTACGGCCTGACGGGCGGCGTGTGCAGCAACGTCCGCGAGCGGCTGGAGCAGGCCCGCTTTGAATTCGAGGCCGGGAACCTCTACTTCAACCGCAAGATCACGGGTGCCATCGTCGGCGTGCAGCCCTTCGGTGGGTACAACATGAGCGGCACCGACTCCAAGGCGGGCGGGCCGGACTACCTGGCGAACTTCCTGCAACTCAAGAGCGTGACCGAACGCTGGTAGATGAAGGAACGCTTCAGGGCGTCTACGGCGGGATGGGTCATAGCAGGCTCATCCCGTTCTGCTTGGTCATCACACTTGGCGTGGGCCAGGAAGGGGCTGGAGAGGGAAGTCGCCCTTCCATATCCTCGCAGTTGCGCTTAAAACCAGACCTTCACCTCACGGCTGTCAGGCAGCGCCCCCGCAGCGGTCGGATTCGGCAGCGACGTGTGACGACGCATCTTTTGAACGCAGTCAAAACCGGTCTAGACAGGCTTCAAAATGGTTCTGAGAGCCGCTCTAACATCCGGCGCAAATCCAACTCCAACCCAGGGCTTTCGTCCCGGTCGCCGTCCCCCGCGCCGCTCTCCCAGTGCGGTTCCGCTCGCCTTTTTCCCCATTCCCGGAGGCCCCATGAAGCACACCCGCACCCTGCTCGCCGCGACCCTCGCCCTGACGCTTGCCGCCTGTGGGCAGCAGGCCCAGATGCCCGCGCCCACCGCCAGCACGCCCGATCAGGCCACCGCGGCGGACGGCGCCTATCTGGTGGGCTTCAAGGAGAGCAACCTGGGCTCGCAGAGCCTGAGCCCGCAGGCGCTCCAGGCGCAGGCCCTGCTCCAGGCCCAGGCCATCACCGCTGCCGGGGGCACGCTGACGAGCCAGTGGGCCGAGATCAGCGCCGCCGCCGTCCACCTGAACCCTGAGGCGCTGGCGAAACTCAAGGCCAACCCCTCCGTCGAGTACGTGGAGCCGGACCTCGTGCGCCGCGCGGCGGGGATGCGGAGCGGCGTGACGGACGCCAGCCCGGCGCGGGCGAGCCTGGGGGCGCAGGGCCTGAGCGCCCAGGCCGTCTACACCCCCAGCGGCGAGTACACCTGGGGCGACAACGCGCTGAAGGTGTCCACCCTGCGGGCGAACAACTACACGGGCTCGGGCGTGGCGGTCTGCGTGACGGATACCGGCATCGACGGCAACCACCCCGAGTTCGCGCGCAAGCTCAAGGGCTTCAAGAACTTCGTGACGACCGAGGCGAACCGGGGCGACCCCTACGCGCTCAACGATGTGTCGCACCACGGGACGCACGTGTCGGGGACCATCTTCGCCCAGTACGGGGCGGGGACGGGCGCGACCGGGCAGCAGTCGGGGATGGACCCGAACGGCGTGGGCGGTGTGGCGAGCGGCGTGAACCTATACATGGCGCGGGTGCTGGGCGATACGGGCTCGGGCAGCTCCAGCGGGATCATCAACGGGGTGAACTGGTGCGCCGCGCAGCTCAGGAGCCAGGGCGGCACCGAGAACAAGGTCGTCATCAGCATGTCGCTGGGCGGCGGCGGCAAGAGCCAGACCGAGCAGCGCGCGTACACGAGCGTGTTCAACAAGGGCGCGCTGGTCATCGCCGCGACCGGGAACGACGGGGCCGCCGTCTCCTACCCCGCCGCGTACACCAACGTGGTGGGTGTGGCTGCCATCGACAGCAGCGAGGCCAAGGCGAGCTTCTCCAACTTCGGCGCGCAGGTCGATCTGGCGGGTCCCGGCGTGAGCGTCCTGAGCAGCGTGCCGCTGGGGCAGGGCACGGCGGCGAGCGCGAGCGGCGGGGGCGCGACCTTCAGCGACGTGCAGGCGGCCGACAAGAGCGGCAAGGGCACCTTCAGCGGGAACATCGTCGCGGCGGGGGGCACGAACAACGAGTTCTGCGGCACGGGCACCCGCAACGCGGCCCTGAGCGGGAACATCGCCCTGATCAGCCGCGGCACCTGCTCCTTCGAGGAGAAGACCGCCAACGCCGTCGCCAGCGGGGCCAGGGCCGTCATGATCTACAACAACGCGGCGGGGCCGCTGGGCATGAGCCTGACGAACAGCTACTCGGTGCCCGTCGTGGGCCTGACCCAGGCGGACGGGCAGGGGCTGATGGGCAAGCTCCCCACCACCGGCACCGCCAGCGTGATCGGCGCGGACTACGAATACCTCGACGGCACGAGCATGGCGACCCCGCACGTCTCCGCCGCCGCCGCCGTCGTCTGGGCCGCACGCCCCAACCTCACGAACGCGCAGCTCCTGAGCAAGCTCACCTCGACCGCCAAGGACCTGGGCACGGCGGGCCGGGACGACAACTTCGGGTACGGCCTGGTCGACCCCTACAAGGCGATCACCACCCCCTGAGGTTGAATAGACGGGGGCCGCTCCCTGAGTGGGGGCGGCTTTTTTCGTCGGCTGCGCGGCTATCCTGACCCCGTGAGGCACCGGATCGGCGCGGCGGGAATCGTCCTGCGGGGTGACACCCTCCTCCTCGTGCGGCACCAGCGCCCTGGCCTGTACGACTTCTGGCTACCTCCGGGCGGCGGGCTGGAAGGAGAGGAGAGCCTCTTCGAGACTGCCCAGCGCGAGGTCCACGAGGAAACGGGGTTGATCGTGCGGGCTGAGCGGCTGCTGTCCCTCCAGGAGATCGTCGAACCGGGGCTGCGCATCTGCAAGAGTTTCGTGCTGTGCTCGGAGGTGGGGGGAGAGCTTTCCCTCGACCACCGGGTGAGCGACGAGCGGGAGAGGCTGGTGGGCGCCCAGTTCTTGCCCGAGGAAGCCCTCGCGGGGCTGAACGTGCGACCTGACGTGTTCCGGGAAACGTTCTGGCGGGACTGGCGGGCCGGTTTTCCTGCCTTCCGGTATCTGGGATTGCACCACGCGACGGATGTTTAGACCCTACAGCCCGCCCTCCCCCATCAGCCGGTCCACGATCAGCGCCCCGCCCAGGATGGCCGGAAGGCCGCCACCGGGATGAACGCCCGTGCCCACCTGCCAGAGCCTCGGGTG
Source organism: Deinococcus aerius (assembly GCF_002897375.1). Lineage (NCBI taxonomy): Bacteria > Thermotogati > Deinococcota > Deinococci > Deinococcales > Deinococcaceae > Deinococcus > Deinococcus aerius. The sequence goes on from NZ_BFAG01000004.1 coordinate 71,029, forward strand.
AGGTCGGTACGGCTGGGGGTGGAGGGGGCCGCCGCGCCAGGCGGGAAGGGCCGCCCCGTAAATCGCCCCGCCGGGATGCCCGCCCGCCGCGTAGTGGCCGGGGGGGAGGGCTACCACATCGCACGCGGAGGCGAGCAATCCGGGGACGCCCAGCGTGCGCTCCACCCGCTTTGCCTGTGCCCGCACCCAGGGATGATCGGGCTGAAGGTCGTGCCCATTGGCAGGAACAGTGAGCAGCACGGCCAGCCTCTCCCCCTCCGCATGGACGAGGGCGAGGGTGTCGGGCGGGAGGGCTCCGGCACGAACGGCGGCCCGGAAGGTGCGAAAGTCTGAGGGCGGCAGGACGGAGGTGGCGGGCAATGGGGCGGGGCCGGGCAGCGCCGCGTAGAGGGCGAGGCCACTGACCGTCCGGCGGGCGACGGGTGAACGCGCGGACCGTCCGAGCAGCGCGGCCAGCCGGGCTGGATCGAGGGCGCTCACAAGCAGGTCGTGGTGGCGCACCTCTCCTCCCTTCAGGGTGAGGCGGGCCGTCCTGACATCCACTTGCACAACCTCCGCCCCCTCCACCAGCCTCACGCCCCGGGCCGCCCCGAAGGCGAGCAGCGCGTCGAGGAGGGCACCCATACCACGCGCGGGCCGGGAGACGGACGCGGCAGCCAGGGCGGGAATCAGGGCGTACAGGGCGGGCGCGTCCTGCGGCGCGAGGCCCGCGTTCAGCGCGTGCGTCCGCACGGCGTGGGCGAGGGCCGGGGGCAGCTTCTGGGCGCGTACCCACCCCTCGGCGGTGAGATGCTCTCCAGTCGCCCGGAACAGGGCCGCACTCGCCCGCCGGAAAGCCGGGTCGGTGAGGCGGGGAGGTGTCGTCAGTAACGTTCCCAGGTGCGGCGCGAAGCGTCGAGCCGGTGCAGAGTACGTCTCCCAGGCCCGGAGCAGAGGATGACCCGGTGGAACGGGCAGCGGCACCGCCCCGAACGGCGTGTGATGCACGCCCAGCCCCCCGGGCAGCGGGCGCAGGTCGAGGGGGTCCGCCTCCCCCAGCCGTTCCAGACACCCGCGCCACACCTCCGGGAAGGTGAAGAGGCTCGGCCCCGTGTCGAAGGTCAAGCCGCCGACCGACACGCGCCTCAGCTTGCCACCCGCCCGGTCCCGCTCGTACACGGTGACCGCGTGCCCCCGTTCCGCCAGCAGCGCCGCAAGCGCGAGCCCCGCGAGGCCGCCACCGAGGACGCCGACGGAGCGGGAGGGGCCGGGCTCTTTCTGACCGCTGATCGCTGACGACCGACGGCTCCCCCTCACGGCCACAGCCCGCGCGCCAGCAGGTACACCAGCGGCACGCCCGCAACCGTCCCCACGATCCACGGGGTCACGATGCTGAGGGGATACAGCCGGGCCGCGCGTTCCGGGGTGGGCCGCCGCAACAGGGCGAGGGCCATACCGCCGCACACCAGCCACAGGGCGATGGCGGTGAGGTGGCTGAGCGGCCACAGCAGGGCTCCGGCGAGCAGGAACCATCCCAGAGCGTAGGCCGCGGTCCCCCGCACGCCGAGGGTGGTGGCGACGGTGCGCGTTCCGGCCAGGCGGTCGGCGGGCACGTCCTGCGCGGCGTCGAAGGCATGTTTCCCGACCGAGTAGGCCATCAGCGCGGCGAGGGGCAGCCAGGGCACGTCTGTCCCCAGCGCGAGGGCGGGCAGCACGAGGGGCAGGGCGTAGGCCACGTTGCTCAGCCCGTCGAGGAAGGGGCGGCCCTTCAGGCGCAGGGGGGGCAGGCTGTACGCCACGAACAGCGCGGCGGCGAGCAGCAGCACCCCGCTCGCGGCGGGCGGGAGCAGCAGCGCGAGCGCCAGCAGGAAGGGGGCATTGAGGAGCAGGATCGCCCGCAGCAGCGGTCCCCCCTCCCCCGCCGTCAGCCGCGCGCCCTGCCAGCCCCCCTTGCGCGCCGAGAGGGCGTCCTCCTCCCGGTCGGCGAGGTCGTTCAGGCCGTAGATCAGCAGGTTGAAGGGCAGGGTCAGGTACGCGAGCAGCACCAGCAGGTCGGGCCGCAGGGTGTACAGGTGCCCAGTCAGCCACAATCCCATGACGAGCGTGCCCACCGTGTTCACCCACAGGGCGGGGCGGGCCACGGTCAGCAGGCGGCGCAGGGGGAGTCGGGCGGGCAGGGTCAGGGGGCGCATGGGGCTCTCGCGGGCGCGGGGAGGGCGCAGGCAGGCCGCATTGTAGAGGGGCAGGCGACTCGGCACCGGGACAGATGGCAGCTTCCCGCTGTCAGCTCCACAGTCCCGGATACAGTCTGCGCGCCTCCCACATGGCCCAATGGGGACGCGAAAGGAGCGGACATGCGGGTACTGGTCACCGGAGGCACGGGCTTCGTCGGGCGGGCGGTCGTGCAGGAGTTGCTGGGGCGGGGGCACACGGTCTATGCCGGTTCAAGGCGCGGCGACGCACCCCCCGGCACGCACGGAGTCAAGTTGGACGTGACGGACGCGGGCAGCGTCCTGCGCGCGGTGGGCGAGGCCAGCCCGGAGGCCGTGATCCACCTCGTCGGGATCATCGCGGAGCAGGGCACGCAGACCTTTACGCGGGTCCACCTGGAGGGCACCCGGCACGTGCTGGCCGCCACTCCCCGCCAGGCCCGCTACCTCCACATGAGCGCCCTGGGCGCCCGGGAGGACAGCGCCAGCGGCTACAGCCGCAGCAAGGCGCAGGCCGAGCGCCTGGTGCGGGAGAGCGGCCTGAGTTGGACGATCTTCCAGCCCAGCCTGATCTTCGGCGTGGGCGACGACTTCTTCGGGCGGGTGCTGCGCGAGCTGGTCTCCACCGCCCCCGTCGTGCCCATGATCGGCGACGGCTCGTTCCCCTTCCGGCCCGTCAGCGTGCAGGACGTGGCTCGGGCGTTCGCCGGGGCATTGGAGCAGCCGGAGACTGTCGGGCAGACCTACACCCTCACCGGCCCGGAGGAGTTCACTTTCCGTCAGTTGCTGGAGATGGAACTCGCCGCGCTGGGCCGCAGGAAGCCCATCGTGCCCGTGCCGCTCGCGCTGATGAACCTGATGGTGCCCGCCATGCAGGTTCTCCCCAAGCCGCCCATCACGCGCGATCAGTACGCGATGCTCAAGGAGGGCAACACGGCCCCCAACGAGCCCGCCCGCTCCACCTTCGGCCTGCCCATGCTGCGGCTGGAGGACCACCTGCCCGGGATCGTGGCGGGGGCACGGGGAGCGGGGCGGGCGGCAGGAGCGGGCTGAGGTCCTTTCCCCCTCTCCCCTCGTGGGAGAGGGCCGGGGTGAGGGGGAGCACGAGCAGCTTGAACGCCAGCAGGATGGCTTGCCTCATCTTCTCGCCGCGCTGGGGGGCGTGCCCGTTCACCCCCTCCCGACCTCCCCCCTCAAGGGGGAGGAGCAAAAGACCACGTTCCAGCGCGGCTTTTCGAAATCTGGAGTTAGGAAGTCACCAGAACTTACCGGACTACTGGTAGATAGTCCTACAGCTCAGATCGTCTGCGGCAGTTCCTGCAAGTAAATCAGCGGCAACGCCGAATCCCCCTGTTTGAAGGCGGCGAGGTATCCGGCGACCGTGCCGCCCGCGCGGGTGACCAGGCGGGCGAGGGCCTGCGCGGTGCCCCCCGACGCCACCACGTCCTGCACGATGGTCACGCGCTTGCCCTTCAATCGGGCGGCGTGCGGCCCGTCCAGCCACAGCGTCTCGGCAACCCCCAGGGTGAGGCTGGGCACGTCCTGGATGAGGGGGTCCTGCATGTACGTGCGGCGCTTCTTGCGGGCGACCACGTAGGGCAGGCCGGAGCGGTCGCTGAGTTCGTGCGCCAGCGGCAGCGCGTTCGTCACGACGGTCAGCAGCATCTCGGTGCCCGGCGGGATCAGGGGCAGCATCGCCTCGGCGGCGGCGTTGGTGAATTCGCTGTCGCCCAGGAATTCCACCAGGGGCACGCGCCCCACGGCACCGACGCGGACGGTCGGCAGTTCGCGGGTCACGTCACCCACGGTGACCCGCAGGGCCTGCGAGCCTGGGAACGTCACGACGCCTCCGCCTCGGGGCCGAACAGCGGCAGGTGCCCCAGCGCGGTGACCTCCGGGCGCTCCTGCCCCTCGGTGAAGACGGCGACGACCGCCGCGACCTCGCCGCCGACCTCCTCGATGATCTGGCGCAGGGAGTTGAGGGTGCCGCCGCTGGAGACCACGTCGTCCACGATGGCGACCTTCCGGCCCCGGATTTTCTCCACGTCGAAGCCGTCAAGGACGAGGAGTTGGGGCTTGCCCGTGGTGATGCTCACGACCTCGCGGGCGATGGGGTCCACCATGTAGGGTTTTTGCGTCTTGCGGATCACGATGTAGGGCTTGCCGCTCTCGCGGCTGATGACGTGCGCGAGCGAGACCGCCTTGACCTCGGGCGTGACGAGCACATCGATCTCCGCGGGCAGGCGCCGGGCGAGTTCGCGGCCCGCCGCCTCGGTGACTTCGGTGTCGCCCAGCATGTTGAAGAGGGCCACGCTGACGCCGGGGGCGACCGGCACCACCGGCAGCTCACGCATCACGTCCCCAACCTCGACCTTGTACGTTCTCACCCGCCGAGTGTAACGCGCTGCGCGGGGGGACTTCTCAGCCCAGCGCCCCGGTGCCCGCGTAGCCCACGATCTCCGCCACGCCCCGGTCACTCAGGCGCACCAGGAACCCCGCGTCCTCGCGGTAGGCCAGCCCGCCGTCGAGGGCGAGGCACAGGTGACCCGCGTACAGGACCGGCAGGCCGGGACCGGAACCGGACTCGTCCAGCAGGGACACCGGCGTATGCCCGTGCGCCAGCCGCTCGCCGCCGAAGGACCGCAGCAGCCGCCGGGCCAGGTCCTCGCCCCGGGGCTCGGCGAAGGCGAGGCGGTCGGCAAAGGCGTTGGCGAAGTGGCCCCAGACCTCGGGGGCGTCACTCTGGAGGAGCCGGGCGACGTGGGCGTTCACCGCCTCCACGCTGCCCCCCAGCCGCAGGTACAGGCTGCTGTCGGCGTGCATGAGCAGCCAGCGGCCCGCGCGGGCCAGGCCGGGCCGGGCCGCCAGCCAGGCGTGGTCGTCCGCGTCCAGCCGGGCGGTGTCGCGCGGCTGCCCGCCGTTCGCCAACCAGTACTCGCGGAAGCCGTAGCGGTCCTGCGGGTCGTGCCCGGCAAAGCGCAGCGCGGCCAGGAACATCACCTCGTGGTTGCCCAGCAGCGCCGTCACGCGCCCCCCCGCCAGCGGGGCCGAAGCCTCCAGCGAGCGGACGAGCCGCACCACGCCCGCCCCGTCGGGTCCCCGGTCCATGTAGTCGCCCAGGAAGACGAGGTGCGACGTGCCCCCGGCCCAGCGGTCCCCCTGGTCGATCAGGCGCGCCTGACGTAGCAGCGCGCGGAGCTTGTCGAGCGCGCCGTGAACGTCGCCCACCACCCACAACCCCTCGACGGGCGCGTGGAGGAGGTCGCCGGGGAGGTGGACGGTCACGCGCGCACTTCCTCAGGTCTGGTCAGGGCGCGGAAGTACGCCCAGGTCGCCGCGCTCACCTCGCCGGGCAGGGCGGCGAGGGGCCACCACGTCGCCTCCGCCGCGTCGTCCCCGGCCCGGGCCTCGCCGCCCACCTGCCCGATGGTGTACACAATGGTCACCCAGGCGACCACATTGCCGTCCGGGTACGTGTGGCGATGCGCCTCGCCGCTGAACACCGCCAGCAACGTCAGGGGTCCGGCCTCCAGCCCCGTCTCCTCCCGGAGTTCGCGGCGGGCGGCAGTCTCGACCTCCTCACCGACGTTGACGCCCCCGCCGGGCAGGTCCCAGCGGGCGTCGTCACGGCGGCGGATGAGCAGGACTTCGGGGCCGTTCGCTCCACGCCGCAGCGCCGCCACGCCCGCGCCCACCCGCCCGACGGCTGGGGCCTGCCCGGTCATTCGTCCTCGTCCCCGTCTTCTTCTTCTGCCCCGGCCTGCTCGTCACCCTTCGGGGCGGGCAGGGTGCGCCAGTCGGTCATGCGGTCGCTGATGTCCTGCTGGATGCGCCGGACGTTGCCCTCCATCTTGGCCCGCGCCTCCTCCAGCCGGTGGCGCAGCCGCATGATCTCCTCGACCCCGGCGAGGTTGACCCCGAGTTCCTGGGTCAGGCGGCGAATCTCGCGCAGGTGCTCGATGTCGCGTTCGGAGTACAGCCGGGTCTTGCCGCTGCTTCGCCCCGGGCGGATAAGCTGCTTGCGCTCGTACAGCCGCAGCGTCTGCGGGTGCATGTCCACGAGTTCTGCGGCGATGGAGATCACGTAGACGGGCCGATCCTTCGGGTCGAGCTTGCCCTCCGAGTCGGGGGCGGGCAGGGCGCGGGGGGCGGCGCGCTCGCGCAGCTCGTCTTCCAGGCGCTCGATCTCGGCCTCGAACTCGCCCTGGAGGTCGTCGAGCTGGTGCTGGAGGCGCATGACCTCCTCAACCCCGGCGAGGTTGACCCCGAGTTCCTGGGTCAGGCGGCGAATCTCGCGCAGATGCTCGATGTCGCGTTCGGAGTACAGGCGCGTCTTGCCACTGCTTCGCCCCGGACGGATCAGCCCCTTGCGCTCGTAGAGCCGGAGAGTCTGAGGGTGCATGTCCACGAGTTCCGCCGCGACCGAGATCACGTAGACGGGGCGTTGCTTGGAATCGGTCGCCATACCTTGCTTGAGTATACCGCGAGCAAGGTTTCTGAACGTGGGCAAAGGTGAGGTTAGGCGGCGACGCTGCACGGGGCGGGACGTGCCTGGATGAACGCCTGACCAAGAACCCTTCACACTCGCCAGGATGACAGGCTGGGGCCGCCCACTTCTGCCCCGTTTTTCTCACTCGCGGCGGACCCTCCCGCTATCATCCGCCCATGACGCAATCCCAGACGACGGACCTCTCCGCCCTCCTCGACCGGCAGGAGGCCGAGCGGGAACTGTTCGAGCTGCTGCGCATTCCCTCCGTGAGCGCCGACCCCACCCACACCGAGGACATGGCGCGGGCCGCCGCCTTCCTCCAGCGCAAATTGCAGAGCCTGGGCTTCACCGCGCGGATGGACCCCACCGGGCATGGGGGGCAGTCCGGGCATCCGGTCGTGTATGCCGAGCGGCTGGAGGCGCCGGGCAAGCCCACGGTGCTGATCTACGGCCACTACGACGTGCAGCCCGAGGCCCCGCTGGAGGAGTGGGTGACGCCCCCCTTCGAGCCCACCGTGCGCGACGGGCGCATCTATGCCCGGGGCTCGACGGACGACAAGGGCCAGGCCTACGCCCACGTGCGCGGCGTGGAGCTGCTGCTCTCGCAGGGCGAACTCCCCGTCAACGTCAAATTCCTGCTGGAGGGCGAGGAGGAGGTCGGCAGTCCCAACCTCGCGGGCTACCTCGCCGAGCACGCGGACGAACTGCGGGCGGACGTGATCGTGATCTCCGACGGCAGCCGCTTTGCGCCCGACGTGCCCACCGTGACCTACGGCCTGCGCGGGCTGAGCTACGTGGAGATTCACGTGCAGGGGGCGAACCGCGACCTGCACTCCGGCTCTTACGGCGGGGCCGCTCCAAATCCCATCAACGCCCTGTGCGAGATCATCGCGGGGCTGAAAGATGACGGGGGCCGCATCACCATTCCCGGCTTCTACGACGGCGTGGAGGAACTGACCCCCGAGGAGCGCGAGATGTGGGCGAAGCTGCCCCACTCGGACGAGGAGTTCGCCGCCTCCATCGGTGTGCCCGCCCTGCCCGGCGAGAAGGGGTACTCGACCCTGGAACGCCTCTGGGCGCGGCCCACGCTGGACGTGAACGGCATCTGGGGCGGCTACCAGGGCGAGGGCAGCAAGACGGTGATCCCCGCGAAGGCCGGGGCCAAGGTGTCCATGCGCCTCGTTCCCGGCCAGGACCCCGAGCGCATCACCCGGCTGGTGCAGGAGTACGTGCCGACCTTGGCGCCGGAAGGGGTGCGGGTCGAGGTGAAGGCCCTGCACGGCGGCCAGCCCGTCAAGGTGGACCTCGACTCGCCGTACATCAGGGCCGCCGACCGGGCGCTGACGCGGGTGTACGGCAAGCCCGCCGCCTTTGGCCGCACCGGGGGCTCCATCCCCATCGTCGCCGACTTCCGCCGCCTGCTGGGTGCCCCCGTCCTGCTGGTGGACTTCGGCCTGAACGAGGACGCGCCCCACTCGCCCAACGAGAGCTTCGCGCTGGAGGACTACCACAACGGGATTCTGACGAGCGCGGCCCTGCTGCAAGAGTTGGGGCATCAGGAGCTGGGGGAGTGAGGTTGATGGGGTTAGTGGCCAGTGGTCAGTGGTCAGTGGGTCGGTCGCCATCTTTTCCCACTCACCACTGCCCACTGGCCACTTCCGGCGCGGAGCGCCCATGATCCTCGGCTTCCTCGCCTCCCACGGCGGCAGTGCGGCCCGCTTTCTGACCCAGGCCGCTCGGGAGGGGCGGCTGGACGCCACGCCCGTCGCCCTCGCCAGCAACAACAGCGGCAGCCCGGCGCTCGCGTGGGCGCGGGAGGCGGGGTTGAAGGCGGCGCACCTGAGCGCGGCGAAGTACCCCGACCCGGACGAACTGGACGCGGCGATTCTGGCCTTTCTGCAAGAGGCGGGGGTGGATACTCTGGTCCTGAGCGGGTACATGAAGGCACTGGGGCCGCGGGTGCTCTCGGCCTACGCGGGGCGGCTGCTCAACGTCCACCCCAGCCTGCTGCCCCGGCACGGCGGGCGCGGCATGTACGGGGACCGGGTGCATGAGGCGGTCCTCGCGTCGGGCGATACGGAATCGGGCGCCACCGTCCACCTCGTTACCGCCGGAATTGACGAGGGGCCGATTCTGGCGCAGGTGCGGGTGCCCGTGCTCCCCGGCGACACGCTGCCCACCCTCAAGGCCCGCGTGCAGGCCACCGAGGGCGAGTTGCTGCTGCAAGCTTTGCGGAGCCTAGTGTGAAGCGCAAAGTCTTCGACCTCCGCCCTTGGCCCCGTGTGGCCCGGCACACCCAGACGGTCACGCACATCCCCGGCTACGTCATCGTGGACTTCACCGCGCACGAGGTCGCCCGCCCGCTGGACGTGCCCTTCGGGGAGCGCACCGTCCGCATCCTCGACCACGGCTTCCGCTGGGTGCGGGCGCATCCGACCGGCACGGGCGAGGGCGTGATCGGGGACGCCATCACCGTGCAACTGAACGCGGCGGGCCAGCCCGAGCAGCTTTACGTGGACATCCACGCCGGGGAAGGGGTGGGCGAAGACGGCCTCCCCTGGACCGAGGACGTGTACCTCGACGTGATCGCCGACTGGCAGCCCGGTTGGGAGGTGACCGAGACGCACATCATCGACGCCGACGAGTTAGAGGAGGCGGTGCGGGCCGGGTTGGTCTCCCCCACCCTCGCCGAGGCCGCCTGGACCCACGCCCGGTTGGTGGAGGAGGGGTTGAGGGCGGGGACGTATGCGCCGCTGGGGGTGCTGCGGGGGTATCTGGAGGACCCGTATACATAAGTCTCCCCTGCATGGAAAGCATGCAAGGTAAGATAAGAGAGTTATTTTGTGTTTTTTACCCGTACATCCAAATTAATCTGCTGAATTTTCTATATCTGGTTTTAAAGTCTAAAATGCTTAAGTCGCACAGACTCTCTTCTATCACCACGTAGCAAGGAGACCTATGGATGTCGAGCGAAAACAGCAAGATACAAGATAAAACCCTCAACGAGCCTATAAGGATTAGCAGCGGCGGTATTTATAACACGGAGCACGTATATGGCCTACGTGAGGTGGAATTCATAAAGCTGAGTCAGCCTAACTGGTTTCTTTACACCCTTGGCTCTACTTTTTCCACAGCAGGCATAAGTCAGGTTATAGAAAATTTCTCCAATGAAAGCAGCTCTAAAGGCTTTGCTTTGTCCGTCGGCTTCTTTATTAACTCTCAAAACATAATTTGGACCGGCTTCACAGCGGTTGGACTGCTTATGCTGTATTTAGCTACAAAACTTTCTTGGGAGAAGAAAAGGATCAACGACGAAATTAGCGAACACTTTAAAAAGAATAGAAGGAAGCGGCTTACAGGAGAGGCAGAATGAACGAAATAAAGATCCCACAACAATACACCCCTCCGAGACAGTATAATATCTGCAGCAATGTATTTGTAAACACTCAGATACCGATAGTTGTGTTTAACAGCCCGCTCTTCTTAGTATCAACAAGCGGAGGGCAGGAGAGGTTTTGGTTGTATAGAGTTAATCCCTCATCGAGCGAAATTGTTATAAATGAAAACAAGGTAAGGGATAATAGATACAAAACTTATAAATCCAGTAACGAAACAAAAGTCTTATTTGAAGGTGAGCTTATTTTAATATATAGAGTTGAAGGCGATTCCGTCGTAATTGACTATATTGATTTTACTTCCATTGGGCTTCATATAAGAGGAGACAACTCCTCAATTAAAATTGGCGGAAGTGTATTGTCTAGAAATACAACAATTGGCGCTCGGTATGGCATAATTATAAATTAGATAAATCTATCTAATTCGCCCAGTTCTCAACACGCTGAACTACTACACATAAAGTGTTTTGTCACCCCCCTCCCCTTGCGCTCCCCCCCCTCATCCGCTACTCTACCCACCGCTGGAACGGTGCCCGAGTGGTTGAAGGGGCACGCCTGGAAAGCGTGTATAGGGGCAACCTTATCGAGGGTTCGAATCCCTCCCGTTCCGCCAAAGCCCGTGCCTGTGCGTGTTTCCCGGACACCACAGGCACGTTCGTTTGGGGTGGGAACTTGCCGGGGACCCACGAGGCGGCCACGGCCAGGTTTCACCTCAACCCCCGGGACATCGGGCGTCACGACCGTCAGCCGGTGCGCGGGGGCTGCCGCTGTCATGAATACCCAGGGCCGCTCCTCCCGTCGTGGGCGAGCCGACACTTCCGGCGCAGGGGCTCCACATGGACCTGATGTACACCCGCTTCGTCTGCGGGATTGTTCGTGTGGGGGCCCGGGCGGGAACTCGACCACACGCAACCCGCCACCGCTCTCCCTGCCCCTCGGGTCTACACCGCGTCAACGTGACGGCATGACCTCTCCGTCTCGCTTTGCCCGTCTGAAAAACGTGCGGGTGATCACCCCGCCGCGGGGCTCCGAACTCCTCGCGCTCCGCAGGCAGGAGGTGGAGCGGCGCAACTGGTGGGGCCTTTTCTCCGGCTTCCCGGCTGGGCTACTCTGGGCTGAGCCTCTCCCCCGCCTGCTCCCGCAACCCCTCCGGGGTCTGGCCCCTTCCCCCACGACAGTCACCTTCCGCCACAGGAGGTACGTATGATTCTTGTCGTCGGCGCTACGGGATTTCTGGGCAACACGGTCTGCCAGCTTCTGGCGCGGGAGGGGCGGCCCCTCCGGGCGGTGGTTCGTCCCTCCTCGAACCCCGTTCTGGTGGACGCGCTGCGAGAGGTCGGGGCCGAACTCGTCCAGGCGGACCTCAAGGACCGGGCGTCCCTGGACCGGGCCTGTCGGGGAGTCGACACGGTCATCAGCACGGCCACTGCGACCATGCGCGACCAGGCGGCGGACTCCCTGACCGATGTGGACCACCAGGGGCAGCTCCAACTGGTGGAGGCCGCGCGGGAAGCGGGGGTCCGGCACTTCGTGTACGTGTCCTACCCCAACTCGCTGGACGGGGACCAGCCCTCGCCGCTCTCGCAGGCCAAACGGGGGGTCGAGCGGCACCTGATGGAGAGCGGGATGACGTACACGATCCTGCAACCCGTTCCCTTCATGGAGGCGTGGCTGAGTCCCGGCCTGGGCTTCGACTACCCCAATGGGCGGGTCCAGGTGCCGGGGGAAGGCGACCGGCCCGTGGGCTGGATCAGCCTGGGGGACGTGGCCCGCTACGTGGTCGCCAGCCTGGACCGCCCCGAGGCCCGGAACACCGTGCTGCCCCTGGTGGCGGAAAACCGCAGCATGAACGAGATCATTCGGACGTTCGAGGAGGCCACCGGGCGGCCCTTTGAGGTCCAGCACATCCCGGCAGAGGCGTTGAGAGCCCAGCGGGACGGCGGGGGTACGCCGCTGGAGCGGAGTTTCGGGGCGCTGATGCTCACCGTCGCCCAGGGCGCCGCCGTCGAGCAGGACGACCGCCAGCGGGCGTTTGGCATAACACCCATGACTGTCCGCGAGTACGCGCATCAGGTCGCCGTCCCGACCCCGGCAACCTGAGACAAGACCTCCCGCCGCAGGGGGGCCGGGCCCTTTCGGACCTACTCCCTCCTGCGCTGGTGCATGGGCCGCACGGAGCAGTGTTGGGGCGGCTTGCACTCGCTGCCGCCTGCGTGCCCCTGATGCTACCCCTGGCGGGCGGTCACAGTTCCCGTCGAGACCGCGGACCTCCCGGCCCCGGGTGCCCTGCCGCACGTCCCACGAACACGGCGCCCACCCCTGGGCGGTGCTGGTGGCGGGGCAGGACGGGGAGGACTTCCTCTTCGACCCTTAACCCTTGCCCAAGCCCGATGGTCATGGTTGTGTCATGTACCGGTGGATTGGGTGGCATCCTACACTCACATGATCAACCCGGGGAGAGGGGGCACACAGGCTGCGGAGGGTGGGCGCGGCCCCACCCGTCAGGACACGACGAGGGCTGAAGAAAGTTGGTCGGCGAAACGTCTCCGGCGTGCCCTCGTCGCCGAGGCGTTCGGGACGTTCCTGCTGACCTTTGCCAGTGTGGGTGCCCTCCTGCTGGCCCGCCTGGGCCTGCTGCCCGAAGCGGCGGCCTCGGCCCTCGTGCCGGGGCTGGTCGTGCTGGCCATGATCTACGCGCTGGGGGACGTGTCGGGCGCCCACATCAATCCGGTGGTGACGCTGGCCTTCGCCCTGCGCGGCGCCTTTCCGTGGCGATGCGTGCTTCCCTACTGGGCCGTTCAGTTCGGGGCCTCGGTCGTGGCGGCGCTGCTGATCGGGGCGTTCGCACATCTGCCCAGGGGAACAGAGCGCATTCCGGCGAGTGGGGCGGCCCTGCTGGACGCGGGCGCGACCACCGTGCTGCTCGTCGTGGTCCTGGCGACGGCGCACCGCAACGCGAAACTCCGGCCGACCGTGGGCCTGGCGGTGGGGGCCACCGTCGCGCTCGACCACTTCCTGACGAACAGCGTCTCTGCCGTGGCGATGAATCCCGCCAAGGTCTTCGGCCCCGCGCTGGTGTCCGGGAGGCTGGCGGAGGCCTGGCCGCACCTGCTGGGTCCGGTGCTCGGAGGCCTGGTCGCCCTGCTCTTCACGTGGGCGACACGCGGTCCTCTCAATGACAGCGAGGGCGAGGCGGCCTCCGGGAATGCCGGGCAGGGCTGAAGATATAGGCGAGTGACCACCCTGCCACGGGCTCTGGCGTCAGACCCGTGAGAGAGGTGGGCTTCTTCCAGTACGCTGAAGTTCCCCTCAGGGTGTTCCAGAGGCCGTCCATTCCGGCGACATGAAAAGGATCAGTCCCGCCGTTCGCATGGAGCCCTGGCACGACAAGGAGAGCCATGCACCCCCCCGAGACCGGCCCCGTCTTCGCAGGCTCCATCCCGCAGGTCTACGCGCAGCACCTCGTCCCGCTCATCTTCGAGCCCTACGCCGCCGATCTCGCCTCCCGGGTGGCGCGGCGGCAGCCCGCGAGCGTCCTGGAAGTCGCCGCGGGGACGGGGGTGGTGACCCGCCAGCTCGCCCACGTCCTGCCGCCCGGGGTCTCCATCATCGCCACCGATCTCAGCCAGCCCATGCTCGATCAAGCCGCAGCGGCGGGGACCGAGCGCCCCGTGGAGTGGCGCCAGGCGGATGCCCAGCAGCTCCCCTTTCCCGACGGGTCGTTCGATGTGGTCGTCTGCCAGTTCGGGGTCATGTTCTTCCCGGACAGGGTCAGGGCATTTGCGGAAGCCCGGCGCGTCCTCCGACCAGGCGGCGGGTTCATCTTCAACGTGTGGGACCGGATCGAGGAGAACGAGTTTCCCGATGTCATCCTCCGGGTGGTCCGGCCCCTCCTCCCG